>NZ_BAAAMU010000024.1:84772-107694 GCF_039529435.1 Nonomuraea maheshkhaliensis | reverse complement strand
CGGGCTGCTGGCCGTACCCGGGCTGGCCGTACCCGGGCTGGGAGCCGGGCTGCTGCCCGTACCCGGGCTGGGAGCCGGGTTGCTGGCTGTAGCCGGGCTGGGGGCCGGACGCCGGGGGTGGGATATCGGCGGGGGAGATCTTCTTGGTGGCGTCGTCATCGGGCGGCGGCTGGGGCGGGTCCTGGCTCATGGGGCCTCCGTAACGAAGTCGATCAGTTCCTCGACCCGGCCGAGCAGTTCCGGCTCCAGGTCCGTGTACGTCGAGACGGCGCCGAGAATGCGCCGCCACGCCTGCGCCGGCTCCACGCGCCAGCCCAGGGCCGCGATCACGCCCTCCTTCCACGGCACCCCGCGCGGCACGTCGGGCCAGGCGGGGATGCGCAGCACGGACGGTTTGACCGCCTGCCAGATGTCGATGTACGGATGCCCCACCACGAGCACGTCCGGCGAGGTGATCTCGGCGGCGATCCTGCTCTCCTTGGAGCCGGGCACCAGGTGGTCCACCAGCACGCCCAGCCGGCGCCCCGGCTCCGGGCCGAACTCGGCCACGATGGCGGGCAGGTCGTCCACGCCTTCGAGGTATTCGACCACGACCCCCTCGACCCGCAGGTCATGACCCCAGATCTTCTCGACGAGGGCGGCGTCGTGGACGCCCTCCACGTAGATCCGGCTCTGCCTGGCGACCCTGGCCCGCAGCCCTTCCACGGCGATGGAGCCCGAGGCGCTGCGCCGGGGCGCGGCGGGGGCGGCGGCGGGGCGTACCAAGGTCACCGGCTTGCCCTCCAGCAGGAAGGCGGCGGGCGCCAGCGGGAACAGGCGGCGCTTGCCGAACCGGTCTTCGAGCGTGACGGCCTCCTTGTCACAGGCCACCACGGCGCCGCAGAAGCCGCTGTCGGCGTCCTCGACGACCAGATCGATCTCGGCGGGCACCTTGGGGATCTTCCCCTTGCCCGGCCGACGCCAGTTTCCCGCCAGAACATCGCCCTCGTACACACGGGGACCGTAGCAAATCACCCGCTGACCGCAAGGCGCTTGCGGGCGCCACTCCGGCGTACCAGGACGACGACCGTGCCGGCGACGGCGGCCAGCAGGCCCGCGCCGGGCAGCAGGAACAGCCCCGCCAGCCCGCCGGTGACGCCGCCCAGGCTGGACAGGACGTCGCGGCCGACGCCGTAGCGGACGGTGGCCTGCTCCTGGTTGGTGCAGGTGAGCCGGTAGTCGCCCTTGGCCGGCGCGTTGATCACGAGGATCTCCTGCCAGACGGTGTCGCCCCAGGTGACGCTCTGGTTTCCGGGGACCTTGGCGAGCCTGGCCTGGCCGGGGCCGCCGGAGATGGCGCAGTCGTAGGAGATGCGGGCGTCGCTGGCGACGTAGACGGCGGGTTTGTCGGCCGGATCGACCGACACCGTGATGCTCTCGCCGGGCGCGAACGTCTTCGTCGGCGCCATGTCCGCCACGCTGCTCACCAGGCCGCCGCCGAACAGGGCCACGCCCGCCACCACGCACACCAGGAACACGCCCCAGGCGGCGGCGAGCCACCACAGGCTGGGCTTTATGGCTTTGGAGTCGATTCGTGGTGGAAATTGGGCCTGTTGGCCGTATTGTCCGTACTGGGGTGGCGGGCCGAACTGGGTGGGCTCACCGTACTGCGGCTGCTGCCCGTAGGGCGGAGGCTGTCCGTACGGGGGCTGCCGTCCCTGCGGCGGCGGCCCGTAAGGCGGTTGCCCGTACGGTGGCTGTCCGTACGGTGGCTGATCGGGGCCAGGGCCGGGTTGCGGCCCGGAAGGCGGGCCGGGTTGCGGCCCGGAAGGCGAGCCGGGTTGCGGTCCGTATTGAGGAGGTTGCGGCTGACCGTGGTGAGGCCCCTGCTCAGACGGGGGGCCGTACGGCGGGGGCTGAGAATCGTCGGTCATGCTCGCCAGTCTGAGGCCTGTCGCTCACACCACGCCAGCAGCAGGATGGGACCCGCTGTTATCGCACCTTGTGGGCGAGAGCCGTACACTTGGCACTCGGGAACACAGAGTGCTAGACACCGCGTTCCTGACAGAGACAGAGGCAGGAGGTGAGCACGTGCTCGACGAACGTAAGCTGGCTGTGCTCAGAGCCATTGTCGAAGACTACGTGTCCACCAACGAACCGGTGGGCTCCAAAGCGCTCGCCGAGCGCCACAACCTGAAGGTCTCCCCCGCGACGGTCAGAAACGACATGGCCGCGCTGGAGGAGGAGGGCTACATCACCCAGCCGCACACCAGCGCGGGCCGCGTGCCGACCGACAAGGGCTACCGCCTGTTCGTCGACCGGCTCTCGCAGGTGAAGCCGCTGTCCGGGGCCGAGCGCAGAGCCATCGAGACGTTCCTGGCCGGCGCGGTCGACCTCGACGACGTGGTCACCCGCACGGTCCGGCTGCTCGCGCAGCTGACCCGGCAGGTCGCGGTCGTGCAATATCCGACGCTGACCCGCTCGACGGTCAGGCACGTCGAGCTGGTCCCGCTGAGCGACCGGCGGGTCATGCTCGTGCTGATCACCAACACCGGCCGCGTCGAGCAGCGCGTGGTCGAGCTGCCCGAGGTGGTGGAGGACGCCCGCATCGCGCACCTGCGCGCGGTGCTCAACTCCTGCCTCGACGGCTGCGGCCTGAGCAGCGTGCCCGACCTGGTCGCCGACCTGCCCGAGCGGCTGCCCCTCGAAGACCGGCCCGTGGTGGCCACGGTCCTGTCGGTCCTGCTCGAGACGCTGGTCGAGCGGCACGACGAGAAGATCGTGTTCGCCGGCGCGGCCAACCTCGCCGGCGCCGACTTCACCACCGGCCTGCGCGACGTGCTGGAGGCGCTGGAGGAGCAGGTGGTCCTCATGCGGCTGCTCGGCGAGACAACCTCAGACACCCCGTCCGCGCTCACCGTGCGCATCGGCGCGGAAAACCCCTACCTGCGGGGGACATCCATCGTCGCGACCGGATACGGTTCTGGCGACAACCAACTGGCCCGGCTCGGCGTACTCGGGCCGACCAGGATGGACTATCCCGTGACGATGGGCGCCGTACGCGCGGTGGCACGCTACGTCAGCCAGATCCTGGCTGCATCATAAGAGGTCGATAAGTGGCAAACAGCGACTACTACGCCACCCTCGGGGTGCGCCGTGACGCGAGTCAGGACGAGATCAAGAAGGCCTACCGCCGTCTCGCCCGTGAGCTGCACCCCGACGTGAACCCCGATCCTGAGACCCAGGAGCGGTTCAAGGAGATCACGCAGGCCTACGAGGTGCTCTCCGACCCCAACAAGCGCCAGATGTACGACCTGGGTGGCGACCCCTTCGGCGGCGCGGGAGCGGGCGCGGGCGCCGCGGGCGGGTTCGGCGCGGGCTTCCCGTTCAGCGACATCATGGACGCCTTCTTCGGCACGGCCGCCGGCGCCCGCGGGCCGCGCTCACGCGCCCGCAGGGGCCGCAACGCCACCATCAGGGTGGAGCTCGACCTGCGCGAGACGGCGTTCGGCACCACCCGCGAGCTGGCCGTCGACACGGCCGTGCTGTGCGAGGTGTGCCACGGAGCCGGCGCCGCGCAGGGCACCCACCCCGACACCTGCGACATGTGCAACGGGCGCGGTGAGATCTCCCAGGTCACCCGCTCCTTCCTGGGCCAGGTCATGACCTCGCGGCCGTGCCCCCAGTGCGGTGGTTTCGGGACGATCATCCGCCACCCCTGCCAGGAGTGCTCAGGCGACGGCCGGGTGCGCACCCGCCGTACGATCAAGGTCCGCATCCCCGCCGGCGTCGAGGACGGCACCCACATCCAGCTCGCCGGCGAGGGGGAGGTCGGTCCAGGCGGCGGCCCGCCGGGAGACCTCTTCCTGGAGATCGTCGAGCGGGCCCACGAGATCTTCGAACGGCGCGGCGACGACCTCCACTGCACCGTGCAGATCCCGATGACGGCCGCCGCGCTGGGCACCGTGCTGGCGGTGGAGACGCTCGACGGCTCCGAGGAGGTCGACGTCCGCCCCGGCACCCAGTCCGGCCAGGTCATCACCATGTACGGCCGCGGCGTGCAGCGGCTCAACGAGTCCGGCAGGGGCGACCTGCTCATCCACGTCAACGTCGAGACGCCGACCCGCCTCGACACCGCCCAGGAAGAACTGCTCCGCGAGCTGTCCAGGCAGCGGGGTGAGGAGCGCCCGCCTGGCAAGTTCGCACCGGGTCAGCAGGGTTTTTTCTCCCGCCTGCGTGACGCGTTCAACGGCCGGTGACGGCGCCCGTCTTCCTGGCTGAGGCGCTCGACGGCCCCGAGCTGACGCTGGATGGGCCCGAGGGGCGGCACGCCGCCTCCGTACGACGGCTGCGCGCCGGTGAGCGGGTCGATCTGACCGACGGCGCCGGCACGGTGGCCGAGTGCGTCGTACGCGAGACGCTGAAGGACGCGCTCAGGCTCGACGTGCTGCGCCGCTACCGGGTCGAGGCGCCAGGGCCCCGGCTCGTCGTCGTCCAGGGGCTGCCCAAGGGTGACAGGGGCGAGCTGGCGGTCGAGATGATGACCGAGGCCGGGGTCGACGTGATCGTCCCGTGGTCGGCCGCGCGCAGCATCACCCAGTGGAAGGGTGACAAGGTCGCCAAGGCGCTCGGCCGGTGGCGTGCCACGGCTCGTGAGGCGGGCAAGCAGGCCCGCCGCTTCCACCTGCCCGAGGTGACCGACCTCGCCACCACGGCCCAGGTCGAACGGCTGCTCACCGGGGCGGACCTGGGCCTGGTGCTGCACGAGGAGGCGGCTGAGCCGCTGTCGAAGGTCTCGCTGCCCGCGAGCGGCGACATCGTGATGGTCGTGGGGCCTGAGGGCGGCGTCTCGGAGGACGAGCTCGCCCGGTTCGGGGCGGCCGGGGCGGCGCCGGTGCTGCTGGGGCCGACGGTGCTGCGTACGTCCACGGCGGGGGTCGCGGCGGCGGCCGTGCTGCTGAGCCGTACCGGACGCTGGTGAGGCCGCGCGAACCGCGCAGGCCGTGAGAGGAATCGCGCAGGCCGTGCGAGCGTGCCCGCGACGCTGCGGGCGGGGCATGGGGGTGTGACCGCGACGCTGCGGTCGTGACGATGTGCGGGTGGTCCGGCCGGCTCAGCCGGGTCAGGGCACCGTGGCGTCGGAGGTGTCCTGCAGCGGGCTGCCCAGTTCCGCGGGTGTCTCCATCGCGTCGTCTGACGGCGGGCACTCCTCGGGCGGGCAGGCCGTGGGCGGCGCGCTCGTCTCCTCCGACGTCGGCGTCGGAGTGGGCGTCGGTGACAGCGTAGGACAGTCGGCGGGAGGCTCGGCCTGCTCGGTCAGGGTCGAGGGGCAGTCGGTGGGCGTCGGGCTGGCCGACGGGGACGGCCTGCTGGTCGAGCCGGCCTTACGGCTGGTGCGCGGGGTCGGCGGCTTGGGGGTCTCGGGGATCACGACCGCGGGCGGGTCGCTGGTCCGCTCCGGCGGCGGAGGCTGCACGGAACGGGTGGTGGAGGAGTTGGAAGGAGCCTCGGAGGTCGTCTCGTTGTCGATGGGGGCGGCCGGAATCTGGTCGATGATCTGGGAGCGCAACGAGGGAACGGCCATCACGATCGTTCCCGCCACCAGCAGGGCGCTGGCGGCGGCCGCGCCCGCTCGCCACCAGAACAGATTGCGCACTCCACGCCGCTCGATGCGGCCACGGATGATCTCCAGTCCTTCCGGCGAGGGTACGACCGCGTCCGCCTCCGCGCGGAGCGCACGACGCAGGAGGTCGCCGTACTCGTCGGGGGGCTGGCTCATGACATCTTCTCCAGGACCGATCGCAACGCGGCCATACCACGTGCCGTGTGGCTCTTGACCGCGCCCTTGCTGATCCCCATGGCGTGGGCGATCTCAGCTTCGGACAGATCACCGTAGTAGCGTAGAACCAGTGCTTCTCTCTGTCGGGTCGGCAGGGCTCGTAACGCCTCGATGACGGCGGAGCGTTCCAGCTCGCCGATCGCGCCGTTCTCGGCGCTCGGGGCGTCAGGCAGGCCCTTGGGGGCGTATTTCTCGACGACCGCGCGGTGACGCAGCACGGACCGGGACCGGTTGACGACGGATTGACGCAGGTAGGCGAGTGCTTTGTCGGGGTCACGCAGTCTGCGCCAGGCGCCATGGATGGCGACGAACGCATCCTGCACGACTTCCTCGGCTGTTGCAATGTCGCGCACCAGCAACACGGCGAGACGTACCAATGACCGGAAGTGCGCGCTGTACAGCGCCGTCACGGCCATGTCGGCATCCCACCCGACCGGCACCGCCCCCATCGACCTGTCGGCCAGGAGGGTTTCGGTGGTCACATCAGTGGGACGCGCGGCCTTCCCAGAGGGTTTACGCTCTTCCGGTTCTTGAGGTTTCCCCGGTTCCTTAGGGTGCATTACCCAGTCGTGTCCTCGCCAGGTGGCGCTCGCCCGACCCTGAATCGTCTTCTTTTAGCTGTAGTGTCGCACACTCACCCTAACCTCGTTGATCTTCCTACGCACGACACAGCTGATTACCGATTCGCAACGGACTTGCCGGCGGTGAGCGCTCGATAGGGTGATCGGGTGAGCGATTGCCTCTTCTGCAAAATCGTCGCCAACGAGATTCCCGCTGAGATCGTCTACGAAACCGGCAGGACCCTCGCCTTCCGCGACGTGAATCCGCAGGCTCCCACGCACGTGCTCGTCATCCCGAAGGAGCACCACGCCGACGCCGCGGCGCTGGCCGCGGCCGACGACGGGCTCGCCGACGAGGTGCTGAAGTCGGCGCACGAGGTGGCCGTGCTGGACGGGGTGTCCGGAAGCGGCTATCGCATCGTGTTCAACACCGGGGCGGGCGCCGGGCAGACCGTCTTCCACGTCCACGCCCACGTCCTGGGCGGGCGCGATCTGGGCTGGCCGCCCGGATAACGGACACCTCCGGCCTCAGGTGGTGATATTGGCGCGAGCAATCGGCCAGGTCCCGGCTACGATGGGCGGAGAAGCACACCGAAAGAGACCGGGAGGCATCAGGCCGCTGGCCTGCCCATGTCCG
Source organism: Nonomuraea maheshkhaliensis (assembly GCF_039529435.1). NCBI lineage: Bacteria > Bacillati > Actinomycetota > Actinomycetes > Streptosporangiales > Streptosporangiaceae > Nonomuraea > Nonomuraea maheshkhaliensis. The sequence continues at coordinate 100,679 of NZ_BAAAMU010000024.1, read as the reverse complement.
AACTACACGAATCCCGACGCACAGCACCTCCTTCGCGCACTCAGGCGAAGGTGCTGATTCCGGACGAATACCCGATGGTCAGCCTCCTGGGCTCCCGTGACGAGCTGCTCCGCGTCATCGAGGGTGCCTTCAGGGCCGACATCCACGTGCGTGGCAACGAGATCACCGTCACCGGCAGCCCCGATGAGAGCGGTGCCGTCGTGCGCCTCTTCGAGGAGCTCGTCGAGATCCTGCGCAGCGGCGGTGAGCTCACCCCCGACGCGGTCGAGCGCAGCATCGCCATGCTGCGCATGACCTCCGACCGTCCAGCCGAGGTGCTCTCCCTCGACATCCTCTCCTCGCGCGGGCGGACCATCCGCCCCAAGACCGTCAACCAGAAGCGCTACGTCGACGCGATCGACAACCACACGGTCGTGTTCGGCATCGGCCCGGCCGGCACCGGCAAGACCTATCTCGCGATGGCCAAGGCCGTGCGGGCGCTGCAGGAGAAGCGGGTCAACCGCATCATCCTCACCCGGCCGGCGGTCGAGGCCGGTGAGCGGCTCGGCTTCCTGCCCGGCACGCTCTACGAGAAGATCGACCCCTACCTGCGCCCGCTCTACGACGCCCTGCACGACATGGTCGACCCCGACTCCATCCCCAAGCTCATGGCCGCGGGCACGATCGAGGTCGCGCCGCTGGCGTACATGCGCGGCCGCACCCTCAACGACGCCTTCATCATCCTCGACGAGGCGCAAAACTCCTCGGCCGAGCAGATGAAGATGTTCCTCACCCGGCTGGGATTCAACTCCAAGATCGTGGTGACGGGCGACGTCACCCAGGTCGACCTGCCCTCGGGCACGGTCAGCGGCCTGCGGGTGGTGCAGGAGATCCTGGAGGGCATCCCCGACATCCACTTCGCCCGCCTGAGCAGCGCCGATGTGGTCCGGCACAAGCTGGTCAGCGAGATCGTCGACGCCTACGGGCGCTACGATGCCACGCAGGCCGCCCAGGAGCCGAAGGCGATCCAGCAGCGGGGGAAGCGACGGCCATGAGCATCGAGATCAACAACGAGTCCGGGGTAGGGGTCGACGAGGAGAGCATCGCCGCCCTGGCCGCTCACGTGCTCGCCGAGATGGGCATCAACCCGCTCGCCGAGCTGTCCATCGTGGTCGTCGACGAGGACGCCATGGCCGAGCTGCACGAGAAGTGGATGGGCGAGCCCGGCCCGACCGACGTGCTGGCGTTCCCGATGGACGAGCTGCGTCCAGGGGGCGGCGCGCGCGGCGAGGGCGACGGTCCCGCCGATCCGGCCCTGCTCGGTGACGTCGTGCTCTGCCCGCAGGTCGCGGCCAGGCAGGCGGAGGACGCAGGTCACAGCGCGGCCGACGAGCTGGAGCTGCTGTGCACCCACGGCATCCTCCATCTGCTCGGCTACGACCACGCCGAGCCGGAGGAGCACAAGGAGATGTTCGGACTGCAGTCCCGGCTCCTCGAGTCGTGGCAGGAGGTGCGCAACCCGCGGTGAACGCCTGGTTGCTGTCGGTCATCGCACTTGTGATCATCGGTGGCCTGATCGCCAGCGCGGAAACGGCGCTGACGCGCATCTCCAGGGTGCGTGCCGAGGAATACGCGCGTGAAGACAGACGCGGCGCCGCGCGGTTGCAGGCGATCGTCACCGACCCGCCGCGCTACCTCAATCTGCTCCTGCTGCTGCGGCTGAGCTGTGAGCTGGTCGCGACCGTGATCGCGACGCTGCTCTTCATCGACCTCCTCGACGACCAGGGCTGGGCCTACTTCTGGGCCGCGGTCGTGATGATCGTGATCAGCTACGTCGTGGTCGGCGTCATGCCGCGCACGCTGGGGCGCCAGCACGCCGAGCCGGTCGCGCTGGCCAGCGCCCCCATCGTGTACGGCCTGACCCGCATCTTCGGCCCCCTGCCCAAGCTGCTCATCCTGCTCGGCAACGCGCTCACCCCCGGCAAGGGCTTCCGCGACGGCCCGTTCACCTCGGAGGCCGAGCTGCGCGACCTGGTCGACCTGGCCGAGGAGCGCCGGGTGATCGAGCCCGACGAGCGCGAGATGATCCACTCGGTCTTCGAGCTGGGTGACACGCTGGTGCGCGAGGTCATGGTGCCGCGCACCGACATGGTCTACATCGAGCGGGGCAAGACGATCAGCCAGGCGCTGTCGCTCGCGCTGCGCAGCGGCTTCTCCCGCATCCCGGTCGTGGGCGAGAACGAGGACGACGTCATCGGCATCGCCTACCTCAAGGACATCGCCCGCAAGATCCACGAGTCGGGTGACAGCGGGGGCAAGGAGCCGGTCGAGTCGATCATGCGTCCGGCCGCGTACGTGCCCGAGAGCAAGCCCATCGACCAGCTCATGCGCGAGATGCAGGCACGGCAGATCCACATCGCCATCGTCATCGACGAATACGGCGGCACCGCCGGCCTGGTCACGATCGAGGACGTCCTGGAGGAGATCGTCGGGGAGATCACCGACGAGTACGACCAGGAGGCCCCGCGCGTGGAGTCCATGCCGGACGGCGCGCTGCGCGTGACGGCCCGCATGCCGGTGGACGAGCTGGCCGAGCTGTTCGACACCGAGATCGAGGTGGACGACGTGGAGACCGTGGGCGGGCTGCTGGCCCACGCGCTCGGCCGGGTCCCGATCGCCGGGTCGCACGCGGAGGTGGGCGGGCTGTCGCTCACGGCCGAGAGCCTGGCCGGGCGGCGCAACCGGATCAGCACGGTGGTGGCGCGGCGGATCACGCCGCCCGAGGACGAGGCGGTCCCGGCCGCCGCCGAACGCGAATGACCAGGCCCGCGTCGCCTCAGGGTGGTGCGGCAAGCGTTCTACAAGTCTTCTGCAAGCCGCGTCCGCCATTCTCATTTCACGACATCCAGTGCGGTGGGTGTCAAAGGGGAAGGGTCCTAAGGCCGGGTGGGGTTCGCGGCCGAAGGACACTTCCCGGGGGGACGACAACGTCCTGGCCGGGGGACCGGCCGCGACGTTGCTCGGCGTAAAGGGTGTTCTCATCCGGAAATCGGATGAGGGCACCCTTTTTGCGCTTCGGTGGCCACTCCGGTGGATTGCCGTCTTCGCAGGTGGGGGAGGCTGCGAAGCAGGAGGGATCATGAAACGCGTACCGGGGGTCATCGCCTGCGCACTGCTGGCCGGAGTCCTGGCGGGATGCGGCGGCGGGGGAGCCGAGAGCTTCCTCGACGCCCGGGCCATGGCACAGCTGCGCGAGGTGCTCACCAAGAAGCCACCGCTGCCCGACGGCTTCACGCCGCGACCCGAGCAGGCTTGGCGGATGCCGTTCGGGCAGGCGGACAGGAACTGCAGGGCCGTGCTGGAGCCGGCCGGCGGACACGCGCCGGCGCAGGCGCTGAAGGCCCAGGCGGCGGTCAGCTACGACGGCGACGGGCTGGGCGAGCAGGCCGGGGTGGCCCTGGCCAGGTACGCGAACGAGGAGGCGCGCGGGCACCTCGACAAGCTGGCCAAGGCCATCGACTCCTGCCGTTCCGTGCACACCTCCAGCGGCACCGACCTGAGCGTGCGGACGCTTCCCGTGCGCGACGCGGGTGACGAGGCCGTGGGGGCGCGGCTGCACGGGCGGCTGAACGGCTACCCGTACGCGATGGACGTCGTCGTGTCCCGGGTCGGCGACACGCTCGTGTCCGTGGTGCACACCGGGATGAACGACGTGGACGCGGCGCGTACCCGCAAGGTGGTCGAGGCGGCGATCTCCTTGGTCAGCGCCTAATCTGGACCAGTGAACCCTGAAGACAGCAAGATCATCACGCTGGCCCGTGCCGCCAGGGCGCGCAACGGCTCCGCCGAGGGGGCGGCCGTCCGCGACGAGACCGGCCGCACCTACGCGGCGACCGACGTCTCCCTGACCGCGCTCAAGCTGTCGGCGGTGCAGGTGGCGGCGGCCATGGCGATCTCCAGCGGCGCGCGGTCCCTGGAGGCGGCGGCGCTGGTCAGCGAGGGCACGCCGAGCCCCGACGACGAGGCGGTGGCCGCCGAGCTGGGCGTCGGCAAGCTGCTCGTGGCCGGTCCCGACGGCACCCTGCGAGGCTGACGTGCCGATGTCGCCCTTTCTGGCGAGCCTGCGGAAGAAGATCGGCAACGATCTGCTCATGCTGCCGTCGGTGTCCGGGTTCGTGTTCGACGACGAGGGTCGGCTGCTGCTGGCCCGCCACGGTGACGTGGGCCTCTGGGCCGCTCCGGGCGGCGGGGTCGATCCGGACGAGCGGCCTGAGGCGGCCGTGGTCAGGGAGCTGCGCGAGGAGCTCGGCGTCGAGATCGAGGTGCGCGGCCTGATCGGCGTGTACGGCGGCCCCGAGTTCCGCACCCGCTACCCCAACGGCCACCAGGTCGCCTACGTCATCGCCGCCTACGGCTGCGCGCTGGCCCCCGGCTCGGGCGAGCCGCGCCCCGACGGTGACGAGATCAACGACTACCGGTGGGTGTCCGAGAGCGAGCTGCCCGGCTACGAGACGACGGCGTGGACGCCCGGGGTGGCGCCGACGGCGTTCGCCTGGTGGCGTGAACAGGCTCGATGATGGGACAGAATGCACATGTGACTTCGCCAGACAACCATCGCGCCGGATTCGCCTGCTTCGTGGGGAGGCCGAACGTCGGCAAGTCCACGCTGATGAACGCCCTGGTCGGCACCAAAGTGGCGATCACCTCGTCCAAGCCCCAGACGACCAGGCGCGTCATCAGGGGCATCGTGCACCGGCCCGACGCCCAGATCATCATCGTCGACACCCCCGGCCTGCACCGGCCGCGCACGCTGCTCGGCGAGCGGCTCGACAGCCTGGTGCTGTCCACGCTGACCGAGGTCGACCTGATCGGGTTCTGCGTGCCGGCCAACGAGCCCATCGGCAAGGGCGACCGGTTCATCGCCGACAAGCTGTCCGCGGTGAAGAAGACCCCGGTCATCGCGGTGGTGACCAAGTGCGACCTGGCGAGCAAGGAGCAGGTCGCCGAGCAGTTGCTGGCGGTGTCGCAAGTGGCCGAGTTCGCCGCCGTCGTGCCCGTGTCGGCGCAGTCGGGCGAGCGGCTCGACGTGCTGGGCGACGTGATCATCGAGCACCTGCCCGAGTCGCCGCCCCTCTACGAGGGCGGCCAGCTCACCGACGAGCCGGAGCAGGTGCTGGTCGGCGAGCTGATCAGGGAGGCGGCGCTGGAGGGCGTACGCGACGAGCTGCCCCACTCGATCGCCGTGGTCGTCGACGAGATGATGACCCGCGAGGGGCGTGACGACCTGCTCGACATCTACGCCCACATGTTCGTCGAACGGCCCTCGCAGAAGGCGATCGTCATCGGGCACAAGGGGGAGCGGCTGCGCGACGTCGGTACCAGGGCCCGCAAGCAGATCGAGGCCCTGCTGGGCACCCGGGTCTATCTCGACCTGCGGATCAGCGTGGCCAAGGACTGGCAGCGCGACCCCAAGCAACTGCGGCGGCTGGGCTTCTACGACTGATCCCGGCTCGGGGCGGGTCCGGCTCCGGCTGGGCTCGGTTTCGGCGGCGGCGTGTCAGCGGCGGCCGATCAGGGCCATGAACGCGAGCAGGACGATCGCCAGCGCGCAGGCCAGCGCCGCGAACCATCCGAACCTGATCACCGGCTCGATCGACAGCAGCTCGCCGAAGTTGATGGAGACGCGGTCGCGCAGCCCGCTGCCCTCGGTCACGAACAGCACCAGCACCAGCACGGCCGCCCCGCCGGGTACGATCGCCAGAGCCGCCAGCCTCGGGCGTGACAGCAGGCCGGCCAGGCCGCAGCCCAGCGCCGCCAGCCCGGCGATCAGCGTGTAGACGCCGAACGCGTCGTCGACGCCGCGCATGTCACTGGCCACCCCGGCGCCGATCAGGCCGCTCGTCGCCTGCAGCCCGGCCCAGGGCAGGACCGCGCAGAACACGAGGAGGGCTCCGGCGGCGATCACGGCCAGCGGATAGCCACGGCGCAGCTTCGGGTGGGCGGGTGCGACAGCCATACGATCACTGTAAGCCGGGAGGCGCGCCGCTCTCCACCGTACGCAACGGAGTCGTCACCACGGCGTGGCGCCGGTGGCCGGCTCATCCGCCACAGCCGTGCGCTCGCCCCACTCCAGCCGAGATCGCAGTTGTACGGCGTCCTTGGCGAGTGCGGACACCAGCGTGCCGGGACCGGCCAGCGGCAGCACCGCGACGCCTTCGGCCACGGCCGGCTCTTTGGCGCGGGCGGTCAGGAAGGTGGTGCCGACGCAGCGCGCGGGGCCGTAGACGGCGGGGGAGGAGTCGAGGTCCGGGTCGCCGGCCGTGAACTCCTGCCTGAGCAGCGGCAGGCCGTCACGGGTGACGTCGAAACGGGAGCGGCAGCGGCCGGACCGCTCGCCGTGGCGGCCGAAGACGATCTCCTCCCGCCAGAACGCGCTCGCGCCGTCCTCCAGCGTGAGCCGGACCAGGAGGCGGTGCGCGCAGCCGGCGGCGAGCACGGTCGGCTCCGGGGCGAAGCGGAGCGTCCCGCCCGCGCCCACGTGGGCGGTGACCAGCAGCTCGGACTCACCCGGGCCGGGCAGGACCAGAGTGGCGGCGACCGAGCCCAGCTCCAGGGTGGTGCCGGGGGCGACGTACAGGTCGAGCGCGAGCAGGTCGCCGCCGAGCGGGCCCGCGGCGGTGGAGACGAGGTGGACGGTGTGCGGCCCCGTCTGGCGCAGCGTCAGCGGCGGCGCCGAGGCCAGACGGCTCACCACGGTACGGCCGTCACCGGCCCGCGAGGTGGCCACGGCGGCACTCGCCCGCATCACCCGCCGGGTGCTCGCCGGTGGTGGTGGCATTACGAGACGGGGGCCGCGTGGGTGTGGGACCAGTCGCGTACCTGCTCGGAGACCCAGGCGGCGACCTCGGCGGCGGTGGGTTCCTGGCGGATCGAGGTGAAGTGCACCGGCCGGTCGCCGCGCACCGCGGCCGCGTCGCGGGCCATCACGTCGAGGTCGGCGCCCACCATCGGGGCCAGGTCGGTCTTGTTGATCACCAGCAGGTCCGCGCTCGTGACGCCGGGGCCGCCCTTGCGCGGGACCTTGTCGCCGCCCGACACGTCCAGCACGAAGATCTGCCGGTCGGCCAGCCCGCGGCTGAACGTGGCCGTCAGGTTGTCGCCGCCGCTCTCGACGATCACCAGGTCGAGCGGGCCGAAGTGGTGTTCCAGGGTCTCCACGGCGTCGAGGTTCGCGGCGATGTCGTCGCGGATGGCGGTGTGGGGGCAGCAGCCGGTCTCTACGGCGAGGATGCGCTCCTGGTCGAGCACGCCCGCGCGGCGCAGGAAGTCGGCGTCCTCCGTGGTGTAGATGTCGTTGGTCACCACGCCCAGGGACAGCGACGGGCCGAGGGTCCGGCAGAGGGCCGCCACCAGGGCCGTCTTGCCGCTGCCGACCGGTCCGCCGATGCCCAGGCGCAGCGCGCGGCCGCGGCCGTCGGGGGCGTGGTGGTGGTCGTCGTGATTGGCTCCCATGAAGGGGTCCTTTCGTCTCAGGAGATGAACAGCCGTACCTCGGCTCGGGCGTGCTGTTCGGCGAGGAGATCGAGGGCGGGCGCCGAACAGGCGGGAAGCGCCTCCAGCGCCGCCAGGGCCGCGAAGGGATCGGCGATCGTGGAAGGTCCGGCGCCGGACGCGCGGTCGGCTCTGCTCCCGTCGGTGGTGCGGCCGGACGCAGGACCGGTTTGGGTCGCGTCGGTGGTGCGGCCGGACGCCGGGCCGGCGTCGGAGGTGAAGCCGGACGGCAGGCAGGCCCGGGTGGCGACGGCGGTCAGGTCGGAATCAAGGCCCGCCAGTACGGCGTGCACGGCCACCGGGTCGAGGCCCAGCAGCCGGACCGCCGCCGTGGCCGGCCCGGTGACCGCGTGGTAGGCCGCCGCCAGCGCCGCCTCCTCGGGCGTGACCCCGGCCGCGTGTGCCGCCGCGCCGAGGGCGAGCGGGTGATGCGGGCTCGGAATCGCCCGGGCGAGCTCGTCCAGCACGGGGGACGGCCAGATCCGGCGGGCCACCCGCAGCAGCAGCCGGCCCTGAGTGCGCGAGGCCTCCCGCTGCGCCGGGGAAGCGGTCCTGGCATCCACCTCGGCGTCCAGCGCCTCCCACGAAACGTCCAGCGTCTCCCACGAAACCGCGCCGGCATCCCCGATACAGGACGCGTGCGCGCAGGAGGCGGCGGTGAGGGCGGCGGCGACCGTGCCGGCCGTGCGCAGCCGTCCGCGCAGGAAGTGCGCCAGTGAGGGCACGTCGTGCACCGCCCCCGACGCGACGGCGCGTTCGGCGCCGCCGGAGTGGGCATGACCCCCGGCCGGGAGCCGGGAGTCGGTGAGGAGGAGCAGGGCGGGCCGCATCAGAAGAGGAAATAACGCTGGGCCATGGGCAGGGCGGTGGCGGGCGCGGGTTCGACGAGGTCGCCGTCGATGCGGACCTCGAACGTGTCGGGGGCCACCTCGATGCGCGGCAGCGCGTCGTTGAGCGGCATCGCGGACTTGCCGCGCCCCCGTACGTCCGCCACCGGCGCGAGGCGGCGGCGCACCGCGAGCCGGTCGGCCAGCCCCGACTCCACGGCGGCGGGCGAGACGAAGTGCAGCGAGGTGGCCGCGGCGGTGACCGGCGCGGCGCCGAACATGGGGCGGGGGAGCACCGGCTGCGGCGTCGGGATCGAGGCGTTGGCGTCGCCCATCTGCGCCCAAGCGACCACGCCGCCCTTGAGCACCAGGTCGGGCTTGACCCCGAAGAAGGCCGGGTCCCAGAGGACCAGGTCGGCGAGCTTGCCGGGCTCGACGGAGCCGACGTCGGCCTCCAGGCCGTGGGCGATGGCCGGGCAGATCGTATATTTCGCGATATAGCGGCGGGCGCGCAGGTTGTCGGCGGGCCCACCCAGCGAGCCCCGCCGCGCCTTCATGGTGTGCGCCGTCTGCCACGTACGGATGATCGTCTCGCCGATCCTGCCCATGGCCTGCGAGTCCGAGCCGATCATGGAGATCGCCCCGAGGTCGTGCAGGATGTCCTCGGCGGCCATCGTCGTCGGCCGGATGCGCGACTCGGCGAAGGCCAGGTCCTCGGGGATCGACGGGTTGAGGTGGTGGCAGACCATCAGCATGTCGAGGTGCTCGTCGAGCGTGTTGACGGTGTGGGGCCTGGTGGGGTTGGTGGACGACGGCAGCACGTTGGGATAGGCCGCGACGCGGATGATGTCGGGCGCGTGCCCGCCGCCCGCTCCTTCGGTGTGGTACGCGTGAATCGTCCGGTCGCCGATGGCCGCGAGCGTCGACTCGACGAAGCCGGCCTCGTTCAGCGTGTCGGTGTGGATCGTGACCTGCACGCCGGCGGCCTCGGCGACGCTCAGGCAGGCGTCGATGGCGGCCGGCGTGGTGCCCCAGTCTTCGTGCAGCTTGAAACCGGAGGCGCCGGCCCGCAACTGCTCGTGCAGGCCCTCCTCGCTGACGGTGTTGCCCTTGCCGAGCAGAGCGAAGTTCAGCGGGTAGCCGTCGAGCGACTCCAGCATGTGGGCGAGGTACCAGGTGCCGGTGACGGTGGTGGCCTTGGTGCCCTCGACGGGCCCGGTGCCACCGCCGACGATCGTGGTGACGCCGGAGCCGATGGCCTCGTCGAGCAGTTGCGGGCAGATGAGGTGGACGTGCGAGTCGACGGCCCCGGCGGTGAGGATCTTGCCGTTGCCGGCCAGCACCTCCGTGGACGGCCCGATGACCAGATCGACGCCGTCCATCGTGTCGGGATTGCCGGCCTTGCCGATGCCCATGATCCGGCCGTCGCGGATGCCGACGTCGGCCTTGATCACACCCCAGTGGTCGAGGATCACCGCGCCGGTGATGATCAGGTCGGCCGCGCCCTCGGCGCGGGTGGTCCTGGCCTGGCCCATGGACTCGCGGATGACCTTGCCGCCGCCGAAGACGGCCTCGTCGCCGTGCCCGGCGGGGCCCGCGGACCGGTCCTCGGTGACCTCGACGAACAGGTCGGTGTCGGCCAGTCGGATCCGGTCGCCGGTCGTGGGGCCGTAGAGCGCGGCGTAACGGGCGCGCGTGATGGCGGTCCCCTGGGTAGCCGGCCCGTGCGTGGCCGGCCCATCGGCGGTGGGCCCGTGTGCGGTCGGCTGGTCAGTCATCGAGCGGCCCCGCCCATTCCGGGCGCAGCCCCGGCACCACCCGGTTCCCCGCCAGCGGCACCAGCGTCACGTCCCGTTCGACGCCGGGCTCGAACCTCATCGCCGTCCCCGCCGGCACGTCGAGCCGCATCCCCCACGCCGCCTTCCTGTCGAACTCCAGCCCCGGGTTGGCCGCGGCGAAGTGGTAGTGGGAGCCCACCTGCACCGGCCGGTCGGCCGTGTTGACCACCCGCAGGCTCACCCGCTCGCGCCCCGGGTTGAGCACGATCACGCCCTCGGGATGCACGTATTCGCCCGGGATCACGGGATCGGCCTGTGCACGGTGACCAGCTTCGTGCCGTCGGGGAAGGTGGCCTCGATCTGCACGCTGTCGAGCATCTCCGGTACGCCCTCCATGACGTCGGCCCGGCCGAGCACCGACCGCCCGGCCTCCATCAGGTCGGCCACACTGCGCCCGTCTCTGGCCCCTTCCATGAGGAAGGAGGCGATGACGGCGGTAGCCTCGGGGTGGTTGAGCCGCAGGCCCCGGGCCTGGCGCTCGCGCGCGACCCCGGCGGCGACGTGGATGAGCAGCCGTTCCTGCTCGTGTGGGGTTAGCCGCATGGCCGGACCATAGAAACCGGCCGTTTCCACGGCGTTGCCGGAGCATGTCGTGTTGGTTTCGCCCTGCGGCGAAGCAGGGCATGACGGTTTTTGTGCGATTGTGAACGCTTGGCAATCGCCAATTAACAATCGGGATCTTCTGGCGAAATGTCGCCGAGTCACCTTTCTCGCAGAACCGGTCGGCAGGAAGGAACGGCTGTGCGCATCTCCCGCCCGATTGTCTCCGCGATCCTCCTCTTAACCCTCGCGGCCTGCGGGTCCGACGCCGAACCCGCCGCCCAGTCCAGCGAGATCAAGGTCGGACTCCTGCACTCGCTCAGCGGCACCATGGCGATCAGCGAGGTCACCGTGCGCGACGCCGAACTGCTCGCCATCGAGGAGATCAACAAGGCCGGCGGCGTCCTGGGCAAGAAGCTCGTCCCGGTCGTGGAGGACGGCGCCTCCGACTGGCCCACGTTCGCCGAGAAGGCCACCAAACTGATCAGGCAGGACAAGGTCGCGACCGTCTTCGGCGGCTGGACCTCGGCCAGCAGGAAGGCGATGCTGCCGGTCTTCGAACGCTACAAGGCGCTGCTGTGGTATCCGGTGCAGTACGAGGGGCTGGAGAGCTCGCCGTACATCTTCTACACCGGCGCCACCACCAACCAGCAGATCATCCCCGGCCTCGACTACCTCAAGGAGCAGGGCAAGAAGAAGCTGTTCCTGGTCGGCAGCGACTACGTCTTCCCGCGCACCGCGAACAAGATCATCAAGGCGTACGCGGCCGCGAACGGGATGGAGATCCTCGGCGAGGAGTACACCCCGCTCGGCCACACCGAGTACTCCACCCTGGTCAACAAGGTCACGGGCGCCAAGCCGGACGCGGTCTTCAACACCTTGAACGGCGACTCGAACGTGGCCTTCTTCAAGCAGCTCAAGAGCGCGGGAGCCACGGCGGAGAGCATGCCGGTGCTGTCGGTGAGCATCGCCGAGGAGGAGGTCACCGGCATCGGCGTGGACAACATCGTCGGCCAGCCGGTCGCCTGGAACTACTACCAGACCACCGAGACCCCGGCCAACGAGGCGTTCGTCAAGGCGTACAAGGCCAGGTACGGCGCTGGCAAGGTCACCAGCGACCCCATGGAGGCCGGCTACAACGCCGTCTACCTGTGGGCCGAGGCGGTCAAGAAGGCCGGCACGACCGAGGTGGAGGCGGTCAAGAAGGCCGCCCCGGGCATCGCGCTCGAACGTCCTGAAGGGCTGGTCACCATCGACGGCGAGAACCAGCACATGTACAAGACCGCCCGCATCGGCATCATCCAGCCCGACGGCCTGATCAAGCAGGTGTGGGACTCCGGCAAGCCGATCAAGCCGGACCCGTACCTGAAGGGCTATCCCTGGGCCGCGAGCCTTTCAGCGGGGTGACGATGACGGCGTTCGTCAACCAGCTGCCGATCGGGCTCTCGATCGGGGCGGTGCTGCTGCTCATCGCGCTCGGCCTGACGTTCACGTTCGGGCAGATGGGCGTGATCAACATGGCGCACGGGTCGTTCATCATGGCCGGGGCCTACACCGCGTACCTGCTGCAGGACTTCGTCCTGGCACTGCCGGCGGCCTTCGTGGTCGCCGGCGCCATGGGGCTGGTCCTGGAGCGGCTGGCGATCAGGCACCTGTACGGCCGGCCGCTGGACACGCTGCTGCTCACCTGGGGCGTCAGCCTGGTGCTGCAGCAGCTCGCCCGCGACCTGTTCGGCGCGCCCAACGTGCAGGTGACCGCGCCCTCCTGGCTGTCGGGAGGCGTGGGCATCCTGCCCTACAACCGGCTGTTCATCATGGGGCTCGCGGTGGCCGGCGTGGTGGGGGTCTGGTTCTACCTCACCCGCACCGGGCTCGGCCGCAGGACCCAGGCGGTGGTGCAGAACCGGCAACTGGCCGCCACGAGCGGGATCGACACCGGACGGGTCGACATGCTGACCTTCTTCATCGGATCGGGGCTGGCCGGCGTCGCGGGCGTGGCGGTGACGCTCATCGGCCCGGTCGGGCCCGCGCTCGGCGACTACTACATCGTGGACGCCTTCCTCGTCGTCGTGGCCGGCGGGCTCGGGCAGCTGCGCGGGGCCGTGCTCGCGGCGCTCGGGCTCGGGCTGCTCAACTCCTACGCCGAGTTCTGGTCGGACGCCTCGCTGGCCAAGGTGATCGTGTTCGCGGTCATCATCGCGTTCCTGCAGATCAGGCCACAGGGCATGTTCGTGCTCAGGTCGAGGGCACTCACATGATCGGGCGTCAGAGGATGCTCACGTGATCGGGCGTCAGGGGGTGTTCACATGATCAGACGTCATCTGCCCTTCGCGACCGTGGCCGTGATCGCGCTGGTGGCCGCGCCGCTGCTGCTGGAGCCGTTCCGGCTGGGGCTGCTCGCGAAATACCTCTGCTACGCGATCGTCGCGCTCGGGATCGGGCTGGCCTGGGGCAAGGGCGGCATGCTCACGCTCGGCCAGGGCGTCTTCTTCGGGCTCGGCGGCTACTCCATGGCCATGTACCTGAAGCTCACCGAGGCCGGAGCGGGCGGATTGCCCGACTTCATGGTGTGGAGCGGCGTGGAGACGCTGCCCGCCCTGTGGGTGCCGTTCGCGAACCCGGTCTTCGCGCTCGGCATGGCCGTGCTCGGGCCGGTGGCCATCGCGCTGATCCTGGGCACGCTCGTCTTCCGGCAGCGGGTACGGGGGGCGTACTTCGCGATCCTCACCCAGGCGCTGGCCGCCGCCATGGTCATCCTGCTGGTCGGGCAGCAGGGACTGACCGGCGGCACCAACGGGATGACGAACTTCTTCGAGCTGTTCGGCCAGGACCTGGCCGAGGACTCCACCCAGCGCGGCCTCTACCTGGTCGTGGCGAGCGTGCTCGGGGTGCTCTACCTGGCCACCCGCCAGCTCGTGAACAGCCGCTACGGCCGCCTGCTCGTCGCGGTCAGGGACGGCGAGGACCGGGTGCGCTTCCTCGGCTACGACCCGGCCCTGGTCAAGACCGTCACCTTCGCCGTCTCGGCGGGCATGGCCGGGCTGGCGGGCGCGCTGTTCGTCCCGGTCGTCGGCATCATCTCGCCCGCGCTGCTCGGCGTCGTGCCCTCGCTGGAACTGGTCGTCGCGGTGGCCGTGGGCGGCCGGCACGCGCTGGCCGGCGCCGTGCTCGGCGCGGTCGTCATGGGGTACGCCAAGACGGCGTTCAGCGAGCAGTTCGCCGACGGCTGGCTCTACCTGCAAGGAGCCCTGTTCATCCTGGTGATGACGCTCGCGCCCAAGGGCATCGCCGGAATCAGCCGAAGCATCGCCGGGAGGCTGCGCCATGCTAGAGCTACGTGACGTCCAGGTGATCTTCGACGGCTTCCGCGCGCTCGACGGCGTCGACCTGACCGTGCCCGAGGGCGAGCTGCGCTTCCTCATCGGGCCCAACGGGGCCGGCAAGACCACGCTCATCGACGTGATCACGGGCCTGACCAGGCCGGCGGCGGGCAGCGTGCGGTTCGGCGGCGCGGACCTGGTCGGCAGGAAGGAGCACCAGATCGTCCGGATGGGCGTCGGGCGCACGTTCCAGACCTCGGTGGTGTTCGAGGCGCTCACCGTGGTCGAGAACCTCGACCTGGCCGCCACCTTCCGCAAGCCCCTGTGGTCGCTGACCCGGCGGCGCGACGGCGTGTCGGAAGCGGTCGAGGAGGCCCTGGTCAGGACGGGTCTCGAAGAGCTCGCCGAGCGTTCAGCGGGCGTTCTCTCGCACGGCCAGCGCCAGTGGCTGGAGATCGGCATGCTGCTGGCGCAGCGGCCGAAACTGCTGCTCCTGGACGAGCCGGTGGCCGGCATGTCCAAGGACGAACGCGAGCGTACGGGCGAGCTGCTCACCGAGATCGCCGACGACCACACGGTGATCGTGGTGGAGCACGACATGGAGTTCCTGCGCCGGCACGCCTCGGTGGTGACCGTGCTGCACGAGGGCAAGGTGCTCGTCGAGGGGTCGGTCGACCAGGTCAGCGCCGACCCCCGGGTGCAGGAGGTCTATCTGGGGAGGAGGGCCAGCGATGCTGTCGGTAACCGGCCTTGAGTCGGGGTACGGAAGGGCGCGCGTGCTGTTCGGGGTGTCGCTGGAGGTCGGCCCCGGCCAGCTCGTGTGCGTCATGGGACGCAACGGGGTCGGCAAGACCACGCTGCTCAACACCGTCATGGGGGTGCTGCCCGCGACGGCGGGCACGGTGACGTTCGACGGCCGCGACGTCACCAGGCTCAAGCCGCACGAGCGGGTGCGGCTGGGCATGGGGTACGTGCCGCAGGGCCACCAGTGCTTCCCCCAGCTCTCGGTGCTGGGCAACCTGCTCGTCACCGTCGAGGCCGCCAAGCAGCCCAGGAGCGCCGTGGACGAGGCCCTCGACGTCTTCCCCGCGCTCAAGCCCCTGCTCAAGCGGAGCGCCGGGCACCTGTCGGGCGGCCAGCAGCAGCAGCTCGCCATGGCCCGCGCCCTGGTGACCAGGCCCAGGATGCTCATCCTCGACGAGCCGACCGAGGGCATCCAGCCGTCGATCATCGTCGAGATCGAGGCGGCCATCGAGCGGCTGCACGCCTCGGGGCTGGCCGTGCTGCTGGTGGAG
The DNA here is from genome assembly GCF_039529435.1 of Nonomuraea maheshkhaliensis. NCBI lineage: Bacteria > Bacillati > Actinomycetota > Actinomycetes > Streptosporangiales > Streptosporangiaceae > Nonomuraea > Nonomuraea maheshkhaliensis. The sequence continues at coordinate 85,329 of NZ_BAAAMU010000024.1, read as the reverse complement.
CAGTACCTGGACATCGCGCTGCGGCTGGCGGACACGTTCGTCATCCTCGACGGCGGCCACGTCGTGCGCACGGGGGCGGCAGGGGACCTGCACAAGGAGGACGTCCGCCGGCTGCTGGCCGTCTAGCGGGCTCACCCGCGTGGCGTCCCCTGGGCGCCGGTCGTCTAGCGGGCCACCTGCGCGAGCAGGGCGCGGGCGTTGCCGGCGGCCTGGCGGTCGCCGGCTCGCTCGAAGACCTCCAGCGCCGTGCTCGCCAGCTCCCGCGCCCGTTCCGTCGCGCCCTCCGCCCGGTTCACCCGGGCGAGCCCCAGCAGGGCATGGGCGTCGAGCAGGCGGTCACCGAGGCGGACGGCGATGCCGCGGGCCCGCTCGGCGGCGGCCCTGGCCTCGGGCTTGGCGCCCTGCGCCAGGCGTACCGCGGCCAGGTCGAGCAGAGTGTCGGCCTGCCGGTGCCGGTCGCCCAGCTCGGTGAGGTGATCGACGGCGCGGGTCAGGTGGGCGGCGGCCTCGTCGAGGCGGGCGGGCCGGCGCAGCACCGCGCCGAGCACGCTCTCCGC
>NZ_BAAAMU010000024.1:28758-84733 GCF_039529435.1 Nonomuraea maheshkhaliensis | reverse complement strand
TGTCGTGTCTGGAGGCTGCGGGCAACCAGCGCGACGCAGCCTCCAGACACGACACCAGCGCCCGCTCGGCCTCCTCCAGCCGGCCCCGCTCCAGGTGCACCCGGCCGAGCCGGCGCCGGGTGTGGTTCACCTTCCGGGTGCGGCCCTGGCGCAGGAACATGCCCAGCGCGAGCCGCAGCTTCTCGTGCGCCAGATCCCATTCGCGCTCGGCGAGATGCAGATCGCCCAGGTCGAGCAGGACGAGCGCCTCGCCCTGGTCGTCCCCCGAACGGCGGGCCGACTCCAGCGCCCGGCGCGACACCTCACGCCAGTCGTCGAGGAAGCGGTGCCGCTCCAGGTAGGGCGCCAGCAGGTGCGCAAGGCGCCAGCAGGGGTCGTCGAGCCCCGCGTCGTGCAGGTCGGCGACCAGGCTCACCAGGAACGAGCGCTCGGCGTCCAGCCACTCGACCGACTCCCTGATGTCGCGGGTCGCCACCGCCGTCGCCGGATCGCCCGACACCAGCGAGAACCGGGAGGCCCGCACCCTGGCCAGCACCACCGCCGACACCCGGTCCAGCACGCCCGGCACCGGCTGCTCGCGGGCGAACAGCCTGGTCAGGGCGTGCATCCGATAGCGGACCTGCCCCGCCGCGTCCACGCCCGCCGTCTCCAGCAGGCCCGCGTCCACCAGCGCCTCGGCGCCGCCGCCGAGCTGCTCGGTCAGCCAGTCGGCGAAGTCGGGCGCCGACAGCGCGCCGAGGCCGCGCAGCGTCAGCCGGGCCGGCTCGGGCAGCCCGTCGTAGCCGACCGTGAACACGCTGCGCACCGTCCGGTCGCCCGCGTGCAGCCGGTCGAGCCGCCCGTGCTCGTCCTCCAGCAGACCCACCAGGTAGTCGACCGTCCACTCCGGGCGGGCCGCCAGCCTGGAGGCGGCGATGCGCAGCGCGATCGGCAGCCCGCCGCAGAACCTGGCCAGCCGGCCCATCGCCTCATCGGCGGGCCGGCCTGAGCCGGCTGTCAGCAGGTCGAGCGACTCTTCAGGGCCGAGCACGCCCACCGACAGCCGGGTCGCCCCGGCCAGGCCGCCCAGCGGGGAACGGCTGGTCACGACCGTCGGGCAGGAGGTCAGCAGCGGGCGCACCTGAGCCTCGTCGGCGGCGTTGTCGAGCAGCACCAGCAGCCGCCGGTTGGCGCAGTAGGCGCGGAACAGGCGCTCGCGCTGCTCCAGCGTCGCCGGGATCGCCTGGGCCGGGCAGCCCAGCCAGCGCAGGAAGTCCTCAAGGACGGCCGCGGGCGACGTCGTCTCGCGCAGGTCGGCGTACAGGATGCCGTCGGGGTACGCCTCGCGCCCGCGCCAGGCCGCGCGCACGGCCAGCGCCGACTTGCCCGCGCCCGCCTGGCCGTGCACCACCACCCGGTCGCCGAGCACCCGGTCGAGCAGGCCGGCGCGGCCGGTGAAGTCGGGCACGTCGGGCGGCAGCAGCACCGGGGGCCCCGCCGAGACGTGCAGCGAGACGTCGTCGTGCAGCATGCGGTGGTAGAGGAGCTGCAGCTCCGAGTCGGGCTCGATGGCGTGCCCGCCGTCGAGCTGGTCGCGCAGCACCGCGTACGCGGCCAGCGCGTCCACCCGGCGGCCACTGCGGTAGAGGGCCAGCATGTACTGGCCGCGGAAGCGCTGCCACGTCGGGTGCTGCTTGGTCAGCCGGCGCAGCTCCACCAGCAGCTCGCGATGGCGGCCCGCGTCGAGGTCGGCCTGCAGCCTGCGCTCCAGGGCCAGCAGCCGCAGCTCCTCCAGCTCCTCGCGCAGATGTCGTGTCTCGGCCCAGCGCTCGCCCTCGGGATCGACGTCCTCCAGCAGGTCGCCCCGCCACAGGCTCAGCGCCTCCTCGTAGGCGCCCTTGTCGACCAGCAGCCGGAAGCGGTCGATGTCGAGCTGCTCGTCGCCGAGCGCCAGCACGTACGAGCCGGACACGGTGCTGATCACGTCCTTGCCGACGAGCCGGCGCAGCTCGCCGACATAACCGCGGACCAGGGAGTCGGAGCGGTCGCCGCCCTCGCGCGGCCACAGCAGCCTGCGCAGCCGCTCGACCGTCAGCGGGCGGCCCGCGTTCAGCAGGAACATCGCGAGCAGGTCGCGGTGCTTGGGCACGGTCGGGGTGCGGTCGTGCCCCTCGCCGTCGCGTACCTCAAGCGGCCCCATGATGCGAAATTCCACGCGGCCTTCCTTCGGGGAGGAGATCTCGATCAGAATGGCACACTTGATGACTGCCCTCACTCCCACCGACCCCCGACGGCTGGGCCGCTACTGGCTGGCCGGCCGGCTCGGCGCGGGCGGCCAGGGTGTCGTGTACGAGGCGTACGGCGAGAGCGGCGAGCGCGTCGCGGTCAAGGTGCCCAGGCTCGACGGCCCCGAGGCCCGGGCCAGGCTGGCCAAGGAGGCGGCCGCGGCCGGGCGGGTGGCCTCGTTCTGCACCGCCGCCGTGATCGAGGCCCAGGTCGAGACGGCGCCGCTGTACATCGTCAGCGAGTACGTCCCCGGGCCCAGCCTGCGTCAGGCGGTGGCCGAATCCGGGCCGTTCGGGGCCGGCCCGCTGCGCCGGCTCGCGGTCGGCGTGGCCACCGCGCTGACCGCCATCCACCAGGCCGGCATCGTGCACCGCGACCTCAAACCGGACAACATCATCCTCGGCCCCGACGGGCCGCGCGTGATCGACTTCGGCGTGGCGCGCGAGAGCGGGCCCACCACGACGGGACCGGCCATGGGCACGCCCGGCTACATGGCGCCCGAGGTGCTCACCGGCCGCGCCGCCAGCGGGGCGGCGGACGTGTGGGCGTGGGCGATGGTGCTGCTGTTCGCGGCGCGGGGGTGTGACGCGATTCCGGCGGGCGAGCCGATGGCGGTGGTGGGCCGGGTGCTGGAGTTCACGGCCGACGTCTCGGGGCTGCCCGAGGGGATCGCGCCGCTGGTGGCCGCCGCCACGGCGCAGGATCCCGCCGCCCGTCCGGCCGCCAGAGACCTGCTGCTCGGCCTGCTGGGGCTGCCGGAGCCGCCGGAGCCGCCGGAGTTGCCGGGCGACGGTGATGGTGCTGCGGAAGGCGGCTCATGTGCGGCGGACGATCCGCTGGTTCGCGGCAGCGGAGTGGCGGCTGAACTCACCGGTGAGGCGGGTCCCGGACTGGGCGCGGTGGCCGAGGAGCTCTACCGCGAGCTGAGCGAGGCGGAGCGGGTCTGCGTGCCCGAGGTGTTCCTGCGGATGCTCGACGGCGACGCGCTGCGCCCGGTGCGGCGCGACGAACTGCCGGAGGTCGAGGGCCTGGACGCCATGCTCGACCTGTTCACCGCGGCGGGCCTCGTGACGCGGCGCGAGGAGGCGGACGGGAACGAGGACGCGGACGAGCGCTCCGGGGAGGTGGATGAGCAGAGCGGGGGGACAGACGAGTCGCGCGGGGAGACGGGTAAGGGCAAGGGCGAGGCGGGCGAGCGGCCTGGGGTGGTGTACGAGTTGCCCGCGCCCGGGCTGGTGCGGGCCTGGCCGCGGTTGCGGGACTGGGTGGGGGCCAACAGCGACGGGTTGCCCGTGCACCGCCGGTTGGCCGACGCCGCCGCCGAGTGGGACGGTCACGGCAGGCGGCCCGCCGACCTGATGCAGGGCACCCCGCTGGACCGCACCCTGCGCTGGGCCGCCGCCGAGCGCAGGGACCTCACGCTGGCCAGGCGGGAGCGCGAGTTCCTCGACGCCGCCGCGGCCCAGGTGCGCAGGCGCGGCAGGAGGCGCGGCCTGATCGCGGCGGCGCTGGCCGGGCTGCTGGCCGCCGCGCTGGCCGGGCTGGGGGCGGCCGAGTACCTGCGCAGGGAGTCCGTACGCCAGCGCGACGACGCCAGGGCCAAGGAGCTGGCGCTGCGCGCGTCCGGGCTGCGCGAGGTGGAGCCGGAGCTGGCGCGGCTGCTGTCCGTGGCGGCCTGGCGGCTGTCGCCGGAGACGACGGAGGCGTGGGGAGCGCTGCTCGACTCGGCGTCCCAGCACGTGAGCGACGTGTTCGTGGCCCCGTACGTGGACTCGTCGAGCGTGCAGGCGCTCGACCCGGACGGCCGCGTCCTGGCCTCCGTGGCGGGCGACAGCGCCCGGCTCTGGGACGTCGCGAGCGGGCGGCGGCTGCGCGAGGTCACCGGGCTCGGCGCGGGCATGACCCGGCTGGCCGTGAGCCGCGACGGGCGCCGCCTGGCCGCTCTGGACGACGACGGCGTGCGGGTGTGGCACACCGTCACCGGCAGGCCGCTCGGCGAGCCGTTCGCGAAGGAGGCGGGCGGGTTCGGCGGGCTGGAGTTCGACCGGTCGGGCCGGCTGCTCTCCGTGCCGCGCGCGTCGGGCGGCGTGGAGTGGTGGGACGTGGCCGGGCGGGCCAAGCTCACCGCTCCCGGCGGGGCGGCGCTCACCGGGATCAGCCCCGACGGCCGCTACGGGGTCGTCGCCGCGGGCGAGCGGACGGCCGAGGTGTGGGACCTGCGACGCGGCCGGCGGCTGAGCCTGCCCTCCCTGCCGGGCAGCGGCACCACGATCGCCGCCGCCTTCAGCGACGACGGCCGGGCACTGGCGCTCATCGAGGACGTGCCCCGCCACGACAAGCCCGTCGTGCACCTGTACGACCTGAGCACGCGCAGGGCGAAACAGCCCATCGAGGGTGGCCCGCTGCAGGCCGCGGATTTCGTCTTCGGCGGCGGGTACGTCGGCATGTGGTCACCGGGGCAGGAGCTCACCGTGGCGCGCTGGGACGACTGGACGACCATGCTGAGCCTCCCGCTGCCGACCGATCCCGTCCAGGTCCGCTACGACCTGGCGGGCAAGGCCGTACGCGTGCTGAACGGGCAGGGCGGCGTCGTCACCCTGGACGTCTCCATGATGTTCGACCGGCCGCTGAGGCTCGACCCGCCGCTCGACCACGACGTCGTCACCCTCGAAGTGGCGCCCGGCGGCCGGGTGCTGGCCGTGAAGAGGGAGCCCTCGGCCGTCACCGCCCACCAACTGCGCACCCTGGAACTGCTCGACCCGGCGACCGGCGCGCGGAAGGCCGGTCCGATCGCCTGGGAGGGCGAGGGGAAGGCGATGGCCTTCAGCCGGGACGGCACCCGGCTGGCCTTCGGCGACGGCGACGTGGTGCGCGTGCTCGACGTCGCCTCCGGGCGGATCACGCGGCAGTTCGGGCTCGCCGCCGAGCAGACCGACAGTGCCTCAGGACCGGAATACAGCGTCACCGATGAGGTCGACAGCACCTCCGAACAGCCCGGCAGCGTCTCTGAGCCGCCCGGCGGCGTTTTCGAGCAGGACGACAACGCTCCCGAGCCGGCCGACAGCACCCCCGAACCGGCCGACAGTGCCTCCGAGCCGCCCGTCAGTGTCTCCGAGCTGGCCTTCGGGCCCGACGGCCGGACGCTGGCCGTGCAGCCGGACGGCGGCGCGTTCTTCGTGATGGACCTGCGGGACCTCAAGCGCAGGTCGTCCGCCGGCAGCGGCGCGCCGGGTGACGGGCCCATGGGGTTCGCCCCTGACGGTGCCCGGCTGTTCGTCGCTGACCCGCGACCGCGGCTCTACGACCCGGGACGCGACACCCTCGTACCCGTTTCCGCCGACGCCGCACGGCTCGGGGGCACGTTCGCCTACAGCCCCGACGGGCGCAGGATCGCCTTCTCCGGACCGGACCGGATCACCATCTGGGACCGTGACCTGCGCACCCGCCTCGGCGCCTTCCCCGTGACGGCCGGGATGGGCGAAGCCACCCTGCTGACATGGTCGCCGGACGGTCGCTGGATCGCCTCGTACGAAGGCGGGCCGCGGCTGCGCTTGTGGGACGTGGCGAGCGGGCGGCAGATCGGGGTCGTGTACGACGGGCTGGCGGGGCCGCAGATCGACAACGCGTGGCTCGGCTTCTCGGCCGACGGGACGAAGCTGCACAGCCTGGGCGTGGACGGCACGTTCCGTACGCACGAGCTCGACGGCGCGCGCCTGGCCGCGACGGTGTGCGAGCGGGGCGGACGCGCGCTCACCGCCGCCGAGTGGAGGGACTATCTGCCCGGCGCAGACCCGTTCGCCCTCTGCTCCTGACCGGAGCCGGCGCCGCTCGCCCAGGCTCTGGCCGTGCGGACGATCTCCTCAAGGTGATCGCTGTGCGCGCCGTGCCAGTAGACCTGGCCGCAGTCGGCGCAGCGGCCGTAGGCGTCGTAGCTGCGCCGCGTGCCCGCCTCCAGCCGCGGCTCGACCTCCTCCTTCGGCGCCGGCGCCAGCACGCCGTTGCACGCGGTGCAGCGCGTCCACGGGCGCAGCGGCGGGGAGAAGCGTTCGAGCAGGTCGCGGAGCTGGTCGGCGGGGGCGGAGCCGCGCACGTACGCGCCCAGCCACAGCGCGCGGCGGCGCAGCAGGCCGCGGTCCTGCGTGAGCAGCACTCGACGCTCCTCGTTGGCCTGCACCACCAGCGCCGGATCGTCCATGTCGTTGTGGTAGGCGGTGTCGACACCCAGCAGCCGCAGCCGCCGCGCCAGCGTGCCCAGGTGCACGTCCAGCAGGAACCGGGGCTCCTCGGGCAACTGCTGGGGCCGTGGGACCGGATGCACCTCCACCACGTCACCGTCGGCCGGCTGGTAGGAGGGCGCCACGCCCCTGCCGTTCACCACCATGGGCCCCACCTCGGTCAGCGGGACCCCGATCGACTCCACGTGGTGGCCCAGCGTCGAGGTGCCGTCGGGGGTCACCTCCTGCCACTCGTGGCGGCGGTTCGCGGGCAGGAACATCCTCAGCTCTGAGGAGATGCGCAGGCGTGCGGTCGTCACAAAGTCCATTCTGTGACACCGAGTACCGTGAATTCATGCCGATATCCCGCCGCTCGTTCGCCGGGGTGGCGGGGTTCGCCGCCCTGTTCGCCGCCGGGGCCGCCGGGTGTTCGGGCGGCGGCGACGGGCAGCCCGAGCTGCGGCTGGCGACCGGGCTCGCGGGCGGGCCTTACGGGGCGCTCGGCGACCGGCTCGCCGAGGAGCTGCGGCGCGGCGGGCTGGGCGTGCGGGTGCTGCCGACCGCCGCCAGCGTGCAGAACCTCACGATGATGACCGACGGGCGCGCCGACGTCGGGTTCGCGCTGGCCGACAGCGCCGACGACGCCGTACGCGTACGCCACCAGCCCGTCTCCGCGCTGGCCAGGATGTACATGAACTACGTGCACCTGGTCGTCGGCACGAACTCCGAGATCAGCTCGGTCGGCGGGCTGGCGGGGCGGGCCGTGTCCATCGGGGTGGAGGGCTCGGGCACGGCGGTGACCGCCACCCGCGTGCTGGCCGCCGCCCGGCTCCGGCGTCCGCCCCGGATCACCAGGCTGGGGCTGGATGCCTCCATCGGCGCGCTGCGCGCGGGCCGGGTCGAGGCGTTCTTCTGGTCCGGCGGGGTGCCCACGCCCGCGCTGGCCGAGCTCGACGACATCCGGCTGCTGCCGCTGGAGTCGCTGGTGCCGGTGCTGCGGCGCGAGTTCGGCCCCGTGTACGAGGACGCCACCGTGCCCGCCCGCGCGTACGGCGGGCCCAGGGCGGTGCCGACCGTGGGCACGCCCAGTTACCTGATGTGCCGGACCTCGCTGCCGGACGACCTGGCCTACACGATCACCGAGACCCTCTTCACCGCCCGCGACCGGCTCCAGGCTCCGTCGGCCCCCGGGGGACGGCTGGACCGGCGCTACGCCATCGGCACCGGAGTCGTGCCGCTGCACGCGGGCGCCGCCCGCTACTACCGCGCCGTCTACGGGTGAGGCCGAGGGGCGGGACCCGAGCAGGGAGGCGGTCACGGCTCGGGCAGGCGGAGCTCGACCACGAGCCCGTGCGGCTCGGCCGGACGCAGTTCGAGCGTGGCTCCGCAGGCTCTGGCCAGTTCGGCGGCGATGGCCAGGCCCAGGCCGCTGCCGGGCACGTTCGCGTGCGCCCCTGAGCGCCAGAAGCGCGCTTGCGCCTCCGCGCGTTCCTCCTCGCTCAGCCCCGGCCCGTCGTCGGCCACCCGCAGCACGCCCTCGCGCAGGGTGACGGTCACGGTGCCGCCCGCGGGGACGAACTTCTGCGCGTTGTCGAGGGCGATGTCGGCGATCCTGGCCGCCGCCTCCGGCACGACCGACATTTCGGGAATGTCGGTCGTCAGCCGTACGTCCTTCGCCGCGTACACCTCCCGCCACACCCCCAGCCGCGGCTCCAGCGCGACCTCCTTGCCCTCGACCCCCGCGCCCGCCTCCACCCTGGCCAGCACCAGCAGGTCCTCGACCAGCAGCGCCAGCCGGTCCAGCTCGGCCATCGCCTCCTCGAACTCGGCCGTCCCCTCGGCCCGCAGATGCGGCTCCAGGTTCTCCAGCCGCAGGCTCAGCACCGTGAGCGGCGTCCGCAGCTCGTGCGAGGCGTCGGCGACGAACGCCCGCTGCCGTTCCATCGCGCCCGCGACCGCGTCCGCCATCGCGTTGAAGCGCTCCTCCAGCCGCCGCAGCTCGGACGGGCCCGCGCCGGGATGCGCCCGCGCGTCCATCCGGCCCTGCGCGATGGCCCGCGTGGTGCGGTCGAGCTCGGTGACCGGCCGCAGGATCCAGCGCGCCAGCCGCCTGGCCGCCACCGTCGAGACGCCCAGCATCAGCAGCGCGCCCAGCGCCAGCGCGGCCCACACCAGGCTCACCTCCAGGCGGGCCCGGCCCGCGGGGGCCTGCAGCAGCACCACCCCGGACAACTGCGCGTCCCGGCCCGCGGGCTCGGCCAGCAGCACCGTGTCGGGGCCGAACGGGCTGATCGTGGGCAGGTCCTCGGTCGTGCGGCCGGACAACGCCAGGCGCAGGGCGTCGCCGTCGTCGGCGGTGAAGCTGCCGGCGGTCAGCAGGATGGAGCCGTCGCGGTCACGTACGCGGACGGCGGCGCCGTACAGGTCGGCGTAGCGGGTGATCTCGGACAGCAGCCCCGTGCGGTCGTCGTCCCGCGCGGCCTGGTCGGCCAGCTCGGCGAAGCGGGTGGCGTCGGCGCGGCGGTCGAGCAGCAGGCGGTTCGTCCGGTGGGAGGCGTAGGCCAGGCCCAGCGGCACCGCCAGCGCCGCCACCAGGAACACGATCAGCGTCGTGAACGTGACCACCAGCCGCGAGTTCACGTCGTCGAGCCCAGCCGGTAGCCGGTCCCGCGCAACGTCTCCACCAGGCCCGGCCGGCCGGTCTTGGAGCGCAGGTGGGCCACGTGCACGTCGAGCGAGCGCGAGGCCGACAGCAGCGGGTCGCCCCAGACCTCGTCGAGGATCTCCTCCCTGCCGCGCACCACGCCGGGCTCGCGGGCCAGCATCGCCAGCAGGTCGAACTCCCGCCGCGTCAGCGTCACCGGCCGCCCGGCCACCGTGACCTGCCGGTACTCCAGGTCGATGCGGACGTCGCCGACGCTCACCACGTCGTCGCGCGGCGGGCGCGGGCGCGTGCCCCGCCGGACCACCGCCTCCATGCGCGCCATCAGCTCGACCGTACGGAACGGCTTGACCAGGTAGTCGTCCGCCCCCGACCGCAGGCCGCGCAGCACCTCACGCTCCTCGGTGCGGGCCGTGACCACGATCAGCGGCACCGCCGACACCCGGCGCAGGCGGCGCAGCACGTCGAGCCCGTCCATGTCCGGCAATCCCAGGTCGAGCAGGACGAAGTCGACGCCCCCCGCCAGGCGGAGGGCGTCGACGGCCAGGCCCGCCCTGGTGACCTGGTGGCCGTGCCGGTCGAGGGCCGTGGTGAGCGCGGACGCGAGCCGATCGTCGTCCTCGACCAGGAGAACTCGCATGCCGTCAGGTTAGACGCGCGCCGGCACCGACTCCGCCGTGGCCTGCTCGGCGCGGGAGAGCGCGGCGTCCCTGGTCTCGCGCATGGAGAGGTAGACGACGAGGGAGACGGCGGCGCAGCCGGAGACGTACCAGAAGAAACCGGACTCGATGCCGCTGTCCTTGAACCACAGCGCCACGTACTCGGCGGTGCCGCCGAACAGGGCGTTCGCGATCGCGTACGGGAGCGCCACGCCGAGCGCGCGCACGTGCGTCGGGAAGAGCTCGGCCTTCACCACGGCGTTGATCGAGGTGTAGCCGGTGACGATGATCAGCCCGATCAGCGACAGCACCAGGCCGCCGCCGAAGCCCTGCACGCCGCCGAGCGCGGTCATCAGCGGCACCGTCCCCACCATCGACCCGATGCCGAACGTGATCAGCAGCGGCCTGCGCCCGATCCGGTCCGACAGCCCGCCCGCCAGCGGCTGCAGGCACATGAAGATGAACAGCGCGCAGAAGCTCACCAGCGTGGCCGTCTCCTTGGCCAGGCCCGCCGTGTTCGACAGGTACTTGGTGAGGTAGGTGGTGTAGGTGTAGTACGCGACCGTGCCGCCCATCGTCAGCGCGATGACCAGCAGCGCCTCCTTCTTGTGCGCGAGCAGCTGCGCGATCGTGCCGCGGCCCTGCGAGGTCTCGCGCTCCTCCTCGTCGTACGCCTCCGTCTCCAGCAGGCTGCGGCGCAGGTAGAACACGACCGCGGCGGCCAGCGCGCCGACCACGAACGGGATGCGCCAGCCGTAGGAGCTCAGCGCCTCCTTCGACATCGAGTTCTGCAGGATGATCTGCAGGCCGAGGCCGACGAGCTGGCCGGCGGTCATGGAGACGTACTGGAAGCTGGAGGCGAAGCCGCGCCGGCCGCGCGGGGTGGCCTCGGTGAGGTACGTGGCGCTGGCCGCGTACTCGCCGCCGACCGACAGGCCCTGCAGCAGGCGCGCCACCACCAGCACGAGCGCGCCGAAGTAGCCGACCGCCTCGTACGTCGGGGCGATGGCGATCAGCAGGGCGCTGGCCGACATCAGCGTGACGGTGAGCGTGAGCGCCGCCTTGCGGCCCTTCCTGTCGGCGTAGCGGCCGAGCAGCCAGCCGCCGAGCGGGCGCATGAAGAAGCCGACGGCGAAGATCGCGGCGGTGTTGAGCAGCTTCGCCGTGTCGTTGCCGTCCGGGAAGAAGGAAGCGGCGAAATAGACGGCGAAACTGCTGTAGACGAACCAGTCATACCATTCGACCATGTTGCCGACCGAGCCGCCGAGCACGGCTTTCCACGGCACGCGGGCCTTGCTCACGAAATACCTCCGGGGGGCTTCTGGGGGGAGTAGCTGCCGGCCAGAGCCTTACGTCAGAAGGATGTTCGGACAAGGGAGCGGGCGTCAGATCTAACGTGCGCTTAACATGGCGTTCTTACGCGTGCATTACCTCGGCGCTATGCGGGGCCGACGTTTCCCGCTACTTCAGCGTGACGCTGGCCGGAATCTTCCCGCTGCCTCAGCGCAACGCGGGGCTGGCGTTCTTCGCCCGTTCCAGCGCCAGGACGTCCCACCACTGGCCCGCTTCCGGGGACACGACGCCGCGTTCCGGGTCCTTCTCCCCGTTCGTGCCGCGCCGGCACCGGCCGTCGGACGTGCCCGGCCTGGCCACCCACAGGTAGGCGTCCACCAGCTCCGCGCCCGTCTCCGTCGTCGGCCGCTCGCCGACGCCCCTGCCCGGCGGGTTGCACCACGTCTGCGGGTCCTTGTAGGGCTTGTCCGTGCGCCAGGAGCCGCGGCCGTTCCTGGAGGTGTCCACGGCGAAGTGCGGCATGGACGCGGGGTCGACGCCGGCGTCCTTCGGGCAGTCCGTTCCCTTCGTCTTCAGGCGGACGGCGATGCAGGCCGACAGCTCCTCGCCGTACGCGACGCTCTTGCCCGTGGCCGTGTAGGCGGAGGTGTTGACGATGAAGCCGTCCGCCTCGTCCACGCCCGCGCCGATGAGCCGCCCGGCCATGATCTCCGTGCCCGGGTAGAGCGCCTGGCCGCCGTCGAGGTAGACCGCCGTGCGCGGGCCGGCCTTCAGGCTCCGTACCGCCTGGCGCAGGTCGCGGTAGCGCCGGCCGTCGTCGCCGGGAACCGGGCAGTTCGCGGCGCCGGGGAGCTTGACCAGGCTGGAGGGCTCCAGGACGACCACCGCCGGGGCCGGGCCGATCTGGCGCGCGATGCCGCTGATCCAGTCCTGGTACGTCCGCATCTCGGCGTCGCCGGCCGGGCGGCGGCAGTCGCTGCCCGGCATGCGGTTGATCAGGAAGACGGGGACGCCGCCCTCCTGCCGCGCGTTCGTGATCGTGTCGTCCACCTTCGCGCGGACCTCCGGCTCACCGAGCCTGATGGCGTAGGGGACCGCGGCGAGCTTGCGCATGAGGGCGGCGTCCTGCGGGCGGTCCTTCTTCCAGAGCTCGGCCTGACGGGAGGCGTTGGGCTCGTCGGGGGCGTAGAACGTCGCGTTGTCGGTGGCTCTGAGGGGGTTCTGGCGGGTGGCCGGGGGCTGCGGGGTGCCCGTTGTGGCCGTCGTGGTCTGGACGGCCGGCTCGGTCTGAACGGCGGGGGTGGTCCTGGCGGCCGACGAGCCCCGGTCGCGCAGCACGACGGCCGCCGAGACACCGGCGACGGCCAGCACCACGGCGGTGCCCGCGACCAGGAGCCTGCGCCGCACCGGCGAGGAGGCGGGCGGCTCGGTGGCAGGGGCCGCCGGAGGCGGGGTGGCGCCCGCGTCCTGAGATGGGGTGGGCCCGGTGGCGTCGGATCCCGGCGCCGGGGTCGCGGAGACGGAGGAGGTGGGTTCCGGGCCGGAGGAGCCGGGTTCCGGGCCGGCGGCGGTGATGTTGGCGGCGCTCAGCCGGTCCATCAGCTCCTGGGCCGTCGGGCGCCGGCCGGGGTTCTTGGTCAGGGACGCCAGCACCAGCTCACGCAGCGGCCCCGACAGACCATGCAGCTCGGGCGGCTCGTTGACGATGCGCAGCAGGATCGTCGGGATCGAGCCCGAGCCGAACGGCGGCACGCCCCCGGCGGCGAAGGCGACCGTGCAGCCCCAGGAGAAGACGTCGGAGGCCGGGCCGATGGCGGAGCCCGACACCTGCTCGGGCGACATGTACGACGGCGTCCCCACGATCGCGCTGCTCACCTCGGCGCCCGCCAGCCGCGCGATCCCGAAGTCGATGACCTTGGGCCCGACCTGCGACAGCAGCACGTTCGACGGCTTGAGATCGCGGTGCACCACCCCGGCCCCGTGGATGGCGTGCAGGGCCATGGCCATCGCGGCGGCCAGCCCGTCGAGGGCCGAGCCCTTCAGGGAGCCCGACTCGTGCACGGCGTCCGCGAGACTGGGACCTTCGACGTATTCGGTGACGAGGTAGGCCGTCTCGCCCTCCACGTCGGCGTCCAGCACGGGCGCGGTGCAGAAGCGGGCCACCCGCTTGGCGGCCTCCACCTCGCGGGCGAAGCGCCGCCTGAAGTCGGAGTGCGCGTCCATCCTGGCGTGGATCAGCTTCACCGCCACCCGGGTGCCGTCGGGCCCCCGCCCCAGGTAGACGACGCCCATGCCGCCCTCGCCCAGCCGCCCGAGCAGCGTGTACGGCCCTGCCTGCCGCGGATCCTCGTCCCTCAGTGCCTGCACGGTCATAGACGGTCAGTAAACCAAGGAGTCAACGGAAGATCCACGCCGTCCGACCGGCTACAGCGACAGCCGCAGGTCGTACCACTCGTCGAAGAGCACGTACCCCATGGCCTCGTTGACGGCGAGCATGTGGGCGTTGGAGGTGGCGTTCCAGGTGATGACGCGTTCGACCGCGGGCTCGTGCGCCCGCATGAGGAACAGGTTGGCCAGCTTGAGCGCCAGGCCCAGGCGATGACCGCGGTGCTCGCGCAGCACGGTCGTGTCCGCCTGCTCGGCCCAGCCGCCGCTCGGCCGGCCGGTCGCGACGAAGATGCGGGTGTATCCGGCGGGGGCGCCGTCGCTGTCGCGGCGGGCGATCGTGGTGTAGCAGGTCTCGTCGCCGTACGGGATGCGTTCCTCGAACGCGCGCACGCGGTCGAGGTCGTAGTCGATGTCGGCGACGTCGCCGTCGCGCGGGGCGTCGTTCATGCCGGCCATGACCGCCGAGAGGTCAGGCAGCAGCTCCGGCGTCGCCGGGCCGATCCAGCTCTCCAGGGTGTAGCCCTCGGCCGAGGGGGACATGGCCCGCAGGGCCGTCCAGTCGGCCGTGCGGAGGTCGAGCACGCGGCGCGCCCGCACGTGCCCCACCGTCATGCCGCGCGCGCGGCCGAACCGGGCGCCGGCGGCCGTGGCATCGGTGAGGAGCAGGCTCCTGCCGTGGGCGCGCATGCGGTCGAGGGCGTGCGCGAAGAGCGCCGAGCCGTGGCCGTGGCCCTGGTGCTCAGGGCGCACGGTGAGGGGGAAGATCCAGGCCATGTGGGGGTTGTCGGACGTGGGCAGCGACAGCGCGTAGCCGCCGGCGACCTTGCCGCCGTCGACCAGCGCCCACGCCTCCGCCCTGGCGGAGGGCGTGTGCGCGCAGATGTCGTGGCGGAACCGGGTGAGGGACAGCCTGGGCCCAGGGACGTCGGCGGTGGCCACCGTGAGCGCCGCGTGCAGGCCCGCGACGAGGTCGTCGGCGTCAGGGAGGCGGGTGCCGGACGGGCCCGGCGGCTGGTCGGGGATGGGGATGGGCTGGATCCGCATGCCTGTAGCCAAACGCACGGGCTCCGGCCGAGGCGAACGGTTTTATCGCGCGCCACTCCGCCGCTCACCATGTGGCACCCCACCGGAGTCGCGTGGCCAACCCACCACTTCACCGCGTGGCGTCACCGGTCCGTTCACCGGCGGCGGCTCACGGCCCAGAATCTCAGTGGGTCTCACTGGCGGTAGTTCTCCACCTCGCCGGCGGGGCGGGCGGCGGCGCCGTCAGGGTCCTCGCCCACGTTGCGCCTGGCCCGGCGCTGCCTGAGCAGGTCCCAGCACTGGTCGAGGGCCGTCTCCAGTTCCTTGATGCGTGCGTGTTCCTCGTCCGTGGTCACGTCGCCGGCCCGTAGTTTGTCGCGCAGGTCGTGCTCCTCGGAGACCAATGCGCTGATCGTGGTGAGAATTTCGTCGTCCCGCATGCCCAAGACTCTAGTCACCTCGTGATAGAAAGCGCCCTATGTCTGGTATCGCGCTGGTAAGAAGGCCCGGCCCCAGAATCGCCGAGGGCATCGTCACGCATCTGGCGAGAGAGCCCGTGGACCACGAGCGGGCCGCCGTCCAGCACGATGCCTACGTGGCGGCGCTGGCCGCGAACGGTTGGCGGCCGACGTACGTCGCGCCCGCCGACGACCTGCCCGACGGGCCGTTCGTGGAGGACACGCTGGTGATGTCGGGCCGGTTGGCCGTGCTGACCAGGCCGGGGGCGCCGGAGCGGCGGCCCGAGGTGGAATCGGTGGCTCAAGCCGTGCGGGAGCTGGGCGTCACGTCGGTCCGGATCGCCGCGCCCGGCACGCTGGACGGCGGCGACGTGCTCCAGGTCGGCCCCACCGTGTACGTCGGCAGGTCCGCCCGCACCGACGACGACGGCATCAGACAGCTCACCGCCCTCCTGCCCGAGCGCAACGTCGTGCCCGTCGAGCTGCGCGGTGTGCTGCACCTGAAGTCGGCGGTGACCGCGTTGCCCGACGGGACGCTGATCGGGGACCCGGACCAGGCGGACCTGCACGGCCTGCTGGTGCCGGAGGAGGAGGCGGGCGCGCACGTGGTGGTGCTGGGGGAGGACCGGGTGCTGCTGGCCGCGTCGGCCCCACAGACCGCCGCAATGCTCGAAAAACGCGGATTTTTCGTGACGAAGGTGGATATCTCGGAGTACGAGAAGCTGGAAGGCTGCGTGACCTGCCTCAGCGTCCTCGTCGCGGACTGACCCTTCTCAGGACCCGGCTCGGGGACCTGGCTCAGGAGTTTCTCAGGATCTGAGATGCTGGACGGTCCACGGCGAGACGTCTGATACCGTTCATGGCATGCTGCGCGGTCTCCTTCTTAGCTGCCGCGGCGGGGGCCTCTAAGGCCGGCTCCCTCGCCGCGGAGCGAGTCGTGCGCGTCGGCCGCTTTCTTTTCGAGACCGACGAGGAGCAGCAGACATGACCGCTCAGCAGCCCAGCCGCATGCCGATCCATCGCTACCAGCCGTTCGAGCCGGTAAGGCTGGCCGATCGCACCTGGCCCGGCAAGGTCATCACCGAGGCGCCCCGATGGTGCGCCGTCGACCTGCGCGACGGCAACCAGGCCCTGATCGACCCGATGGACTCCCACCGCAAGCTCCAGATGTTCGAGCTGCTGGTACGCATGGGCTACAAGGAGATCGAGGTGGGCTTCCCCGCCGCCTCGCAGACCGACTTCGACTTCGTCCGCCAGATCATCGAAGAGGACCGCATCCCCGGCGACGTGGTCATCCAGGTGCTGACGCAGGCCAGGCCCGAGCTCATCGAGCGCACCTTCGAGTCGATCCAGGGCGCGAAGCAGGCCATCGTCCACCTGTACAACTCGACCTCCACCCTCCAGCGCCGCGTGGTCTTCGGCCAGGACAAGGACGGCATCACCGCCATCGCGGTCGAGGGCGCCAAGCTGGTCAAGAAGCTCGCCGACGCCTCCGACGTCGACGTGCGCTTCCAGTACTCGCCCGAGTCGTTCACCGGCACCGAGCTGGACTACGCGGTCGAGGTGTGCGACGCGGTCAACGAGGTGTGGCAGCCGACCCCCGACCGCAAGGTCATCATCAACCTGCCGGCCACCGTCGAGATGGCCACCCCCAACGTCTACGCCGACCAGATCGAGTGGATGCACCGCAACCTCGCCCACCGCGACTCGATCGTCCTGTCGCTGCACCCGCACAACGACCGCGGCACCGCCGTGGCCGCCGCCGAGCTGGGCTACATGGCGGGCGCCGACCGCATCGAGGGCTGCCTGTTCGGCAACGGCGAGCGCACCGGCAACGTCTGCCTGGTCACCCTGGGCATGAACCTGTTCTCCCAGGGCGTCGACCCCCAGATCGACTTCAGTGACATCGACGAGATCCGCCGGGTCACCGAATACTGCAACCAGCTGCCCGTGCACCCGCGCCACCCGTGGGGCGGCGAGCTGGTCTACACCGCCTTCTCCGGCTCCCACCAGGACGCCATCAAGAAGGGCTTCGAGCACCTCGAACGCGACGCGGCGGCGGCCGGCGTGCCGGTCGAGCGGTTCACCTGGGCGGTGCCCTACCTGCCGATCGACCCGAAGGACATCGGCCGCTCCTACGAGGCGGTCATCCGGGTCAACAGCCAGTCGGGCAAGGGCGGGGTCGCCTACATCATGAAGGCCGACCACCAGCTCGACCTGCCGCGCCGGCTGCAGATCGAGTTCTCCAAGGTCGTGCAGGCCCGCACCGACAGCGAGGGCGGCGAGATCAGCCCCGCCGCCATGTTCGAGATCTTCCGCGACGAATACCTGCCCAACCCGGCCAACCGCTGGGGCCGCCTGAGCCTCATGGCCCACCGTCACGCCTCCACGGTGGACGACAAGGACCGCATCGGCGCCGATGTCCGTCTCGACGGGGAGATCCGCGAGATCGAGGGCACCGGCAACGGCCCGATCTCGGCCTTCGTCGACGCGATCGCGGGCGTCGGCATCCAGGTGCGGGTGCTCGACTACGTGGAGCACGCGATGAGCGCGGGCAGCGACGCCAAGGCGGCGTCCTACCTGGAGTGCGAGGTCGACGGGCAGGTGCTGTGGGGTGTCGGCGTCGACGCCAACACCACGACGGCCTCGCTCAAGGCCATCATCTCCGCCGTCAACCGCGCCTCCCGCTGACACCTTCACCACCCTTTCGCTGACGGGCCCGCCCCTGCCGAGTGCGCTCGGTGGAGGCGGGCCCTCGCTCGTTCGTTCAGGTGGCCGACGGCTGGCCCGCATAGTGAACGTTGCGTATCTACGCGAAGAAATCTATGCTCCTTAGAGAACGCCTCGTTCTCTAAGGAGCGACCACATGGGCCTAGTGCTGTCGGGCCTGATCCTGGCCATGCTGCTGGGCGCCCTCGACCAGACGATCATGGCGCCTGCCCTGCCCGCAGTCGCGGGCGACCTCGGCGGGATCGACCAGATGCCCGCCGTCGTCACCGCCTACGTCGTCGCCGCCACCGTCGTCATGCCCGTCTACGGCAAGCTCGGCGACCGATACGGGCGCAAGCCCACCATGCAGGTCGCCATCGTCGTCTTCGTCGCCGGGGCGGTCCTGTGCGCGCTGGCCACGTCGATGCCGCAGTTCATCGTCTTCCGCGCCGTCCAGGGGCTGGGCGGCGGCGGGCTGATGATCGGGGCGCAGGCGATCATGGGCGAGATCGTCAGCCCGCGTGAACGGGGCCGCTACCTCGGGTTCATCGGCGCCGCGTACGTCGTCGCCGCCGTGGGCGGGCCGCTGATCGGCGGATTCTTCATCGACCGGCTGAGCTGGCGGTGGATCTTCGCCCTCTACCCGCCACTCGGCCTGGTGGCGCTGGTCGTGCTGAGCGTCGCGCTCAAGCTGCCCAGCCCCCGGTCACGGGCGCCGCTGGACGTCGCGGGAGCCGTCACGCTGGCCATCGCCGTCGTCGGCGTGGTCATGGTCGGCCAGACCAGGAACCCGCTCTACCTGGTGCCGGCCGTGGCGGGCGTGGCCGGGTGGCTGGTCAGCGCGCGCTTCGCCAAGGATCCGATCCTGCCGCTGCGGCTGTTCAGGGACCGGGCGTTCGCGGTGCCGGTCCTGATCAGCCTGCTTATCGGGTTCGCGCTGTTCGGCACGATCACGTACATGCCGGCGTACGTACAGATCGCGCTGCACACGAGCGCCACCCAGGCCGGCCTGCTGGTCACCGCGCTCATGGGCGGTGTCCTGTTCACCACCATCGCGTCCGGGCGGCTCATCACCAGGACCGGCACGTACAAGCCCTACCCCGTCGCGGGCACGGCCCTGGCGGCGGCCGGGCTCGGGGCGCTCGGCCTGGCGGCGGACTCGCCGCTCGGGCTGGCCCTGGCCATGCTGCTGACCGGGCTCGGCGTCGGGCTGGTCATGCAGGTCATGGTGCTGGCCGCGCAGAACGCGGTCGAGTACGCCGACCTGGGCACCGCCACCTCGTCGGTGACGTTCCTGCGCCAGATCGGCGCCTCGGCCGGGGTCGCGCTGGTGGGCGCGTTGATCACGCTGCGCTTTCCGGCGGGGATCCCGGCCTCGGTGCCGTCCGACCTGCCGGAGAGCGTCCGCGTGGCCTTCGCCGAGGCCGTGCCACCGGTGTTCGCCGCCATGGCGCCGCTGCTCGCCGTGGCGTTCCTGCTCGCGCTGGCGCTGCCGGCGCGTCCCCTTCGTACCACCGCCTATGCCGAGGAGAAGTCGTGAAACTCGTCGCACCCCTGAGCGCCTTCGACCGGGGCGACCTCGCCACGGCCGGTGGCAAGGGCGCCAACCTGGGAGAGCTGGTCAACAACGCCTTTCCGGTGCCTGACGGCTTCGTCGTCACCACGCAGGCGTACGAGCAGGTAGCCCAGGGCCGTAACACCCGCGAGCAGCTCGAACGGGCCGAACTGCCGGACGACCTGCGGCAGGCGATCGTCGGCGCCTACGCGGAGCTCGGCGGCGGGGCCGTGGCCGTGCGGTCGAGCGCCACCGCCGAGGACCTGCCGGGGGCCGCGTTCGCCGGCCAGCAGGACACCTACCTCAACGTGGTCGGCGAGCAGGCCCTGCTCGACGCGGTACGCCGCTGCTGGGGCTCGCTCTTCACCGAGCGCGCCGTCGCCTACCGGGCCCGGCTGGGCATCGACGACGCCGAGGTGCGGATCGCGGTGGTCGTGCAGAGCATGGTGCAGGCCGAGGCGGCGGGGGTGATGTTCACCGCCGACCCGGTGAGCGGCGACCGGACCAGGATCGTCGTCGACGCCAGCAGCGGCCTGGGCGAGGCGGTCGTCTCCGGCCTGGTGACGCCGGACCACTACGTGCTGCGCCGGTCGGGCGAGATCGACTTCACCCCCGGGCGGCGCGAGGTGGTCATCCGCGGCGTGGAAGGCGGCGGGGTCGTGCACGAGAGCGGGGGCGCGGAGCGGGCGGAGCGGCTGCCGGACGCGGTGCTGACGGAGCTGGGCGGGCTGGGGCGGCGCGTGGCCGGGCACTTCGGCCGGCCGCAGGACATCGAGTGGGCCTACGCCAAGGGCCGCGTCCACCTGCTGCAGGCCCGCCCGATGACCGCGCTGCCGCCGCCCCCGGTGGGCCCGCTCAACCCCATCCGCCGCCGCCTCGCCACGGTGCTGCTGGAGTACCTGCCGGTGCGGCCGTACCCGATCGACATGACGACCTGGCTCCCGTACGGGCCGGCGGGGCTGATGGGCAAGGTCACCCGCTACTTCGGCCTGCGGCAGGCGTTCGAGGGGTTCCTGGTGGAGGAGGACGGCGTCGTCTACCGGATCGTGCCGCCGTCCCCGAGCCCGAGCCCGCGGATGCTCGCGACGCCGTTCAAGATGATGCGCAAGGCGAGGCGGTACGACCCCGCCCGCTGGACCGAGGACCCGCGCTTCCGCGACTACCTGGCGGCGGCCGAGCGGCTGCGCGCCCGCGACCTGACCGCGATGTCGTGGCCCGAGCTCGTCCGCATGCCCAGGCAGGCGCTCGCCCTCGTCGAACCGGTGGCCGACCTGCGCATCGACTACCTGCCCGGCACCGGGATCGCGCTGCTGCGGCTGATCCTGGCGCTGCGGCTGCTCGGGCTCGCGGAGTGGTACGGCCCGCTGATGGGCGGGGCGCGTACCAGGACGAGCGACGCCAACCAGGCACTGGAACGGCTGGCCGAAGTCGCCAGGCGCACAGGGGCGCTGAAGGGCGGCCCGCAGCCGGAGGAGTTCCAGCGGGAGTTCGCCGCGTTCCTGGCCGAGTACGGCCACCGCGAGAGCGCGAGCCCCATCCTCATCACCCCGCCCACCTGGTCGGAGGCCCCCGAGATCGTGCTCAGCCTGGTCGAGGTGCTGGCCGCCGAGCCGCCCAAGGACAGGCCGCGGGACCCGCTGGAAGGCCTGCTCACCCACCCGCGGCTGCGCTCGGAGCGCCGGCGCGCCCGGCTGGCGCGCAAAGTGGCGGCGGCCCGCGCCGGCATCGCCTTCCGCGAGGACAGCCACCTCGCCTTCATGCTGCCGCATCCCATCCTGCGCAGGTCGCTGCTGGAGATGGGCCGCCGGATGACCGAGCGGGACGTGCTCGACCGGCCGGAAGCCCTCTTCCACCTGCGGCTGGAGGAGCTGGAGGAGATCACGGGCCTCGCCGACCTGCGCCCCGAGGACGCCGAGCGGCTGCGCGAGACGGTCAGGGCACGCGCGGTCAAGCGCGAGCAGCTGTCCGGCGTGCGGCTCATCGACCCCGCCGAGGTCTTCGGGGCGGGGGACACCGGCGACGCGCTGATCACGGGCGCGCCGGCCGGGGGCGGCAGCGCGACCGGGCCGGTCAAGGTGATCAGGGAGCCCGCCGAGTTCGGCCGGCTCGCGCCGGGCGACGTGCTCGTGTGCCCGTACACGAACCCCTCGTGGACGCCGCTCTTCCAGCAGGCGGCGGCGGTGGTCGTCGACACCGGCGGCGCGGCCTCGCACGCGGCCATCGTGGCCAGGGAGTACGGCATCCCGGCCGTGATGGGCACGGGCACGGCGACGTCGGTGCTGGAGGACGGTCAGGTGGTGACCGTGAACGGCGACACCGGCGCGGTCACCGCGGCTCCTTAGAATGCATGCCATGGTCACCGACCACCGCAAGCTGCCACGCCGCCGGGGCGACGCGCTCAACGCGGCCATCTACCAGGCCACGCTCGACGAGCTGGCCGAGGTGGGCTACGCCGGGCTGACCATGGAGCGGGTGGCCGAGCGCGCCAAGGCCAGCAAGGCCTCGCTCTACCGGCGCTGGCCCACCCGGATCGAGCTGGTGATGGAGGCGGTCTACCAGAGCCTGCCGACGCCGGGCCGCTCGCCCGACCTGGGCAACCTCCGTGACGACCTGGTGGCCATGCTCAGCCTCACGGCGCAGGCCCTGTCGGGTCCAGCGGGCGAGGCCATGCGCGGGCTGCTCGGCGAGGCGCTGAGGGGGGAGTCGCCGCTGAGCGCGATGCGGCGCAACTCCCAGGGCATGGCCAGGCGGCTGATGGAGGAGGTCGTGCGGCGCGCGGTCGAGCGCGGCGAGGTGGATCCCGGCGACGTCACCCCGCTCCGCCTCGACTCGGGGCACGCGCTGCTGCGCCACCACTTCCTCTTCGAGGGCCCGCCCATCCCGGAGCGGCTCGTGGTCGAGATCGTGGACCAGGTGCTCATGCCGCTGCTCAGACCACGCGGCTGACCCCCGCCTGCTCGATCCGGCGCAGCAGGCCGAGCTGCTCGCGCAGCGCGTCACGCCCGGTCTCGGTGATCCGGTACGGTCTGTGCCGCTCCACCGACCGCACGGCCTCGATCAGGCCGTCCTCCTCCAGCCGCATCAGCGCCCCGTAGAGAGTGCCCGGCTCCAGAGAGGTCCCCGAGAACTCCTCGATGTCGCCGATCATGCGATAGCCGTGCTTGGGCCCCTCCGCGAGGCTGATGAGCACCAGCAGCGCCACGTCCGTGAAGCGGCTGAGCGCTTGGTTCCCGCGAGCCATCTCCTCAGTAAAAGTGAGTGAGGGTCACCGGGCAAGACCCATCGTCTCGGCCATGGTCAGCATCGAGTGGCCGAAGGCCGTGCGCCTGTGCTCGATCGTGTTGTTGAACTGGCCGAACACCTCGAAGCTGACCCAGCCGTACATCGCGGTCCACGCGGTGACGGCGCGCCAGATCACCGCGTCGGGGACTTCCGGCATGAGGGCGCGCAGACCGGCCGTGTCCGGCTCCAGCTCGTCCGGCGGCCCTGCCTCGGGGGCGCGCACCGCGCCCGCCTGCCAGGCGTCGCGGACGATGCCGGCCAGCACGGTGAGGTCGCGTACGCGGGCCGCGATCGTGTCCTGCGGCGCCTGGTAGCCGGGCACGGGGGAGCCGTAGATCAGGGCGTATTCGTGCGGGTGGGCCACCGCCCAGTCGCGCACGCCGTGGCAGGCCGCCAGCCAGCGAGCGAGATGGCCGGCGCGCGGGGCCGCCGCCTCGGCCTGCTCGACGGCCTCGCCGAGCGCGTTGTAGGAGTCGATGATCAGCGTGGTCAGCAGGTCGTCGCGGCTCGGGAAGTAGCGGTAGATGGCCGAGGAGACCATGCCCATCTCCCGCGCCACGGCCCGCAGTGACAGGCCGCCCGCCCCTTCCGTGGCGAGCCGGCGCCGCGCGATGTCGGTGATCTCCCGGGTGAGTTCGGCCCTGACGCGTTCTCTGGCGGTACGGCTGGCTGTCATGCTCGGCAGGCTACCAGAGCGGCGCAGGCAAACGAGAGCACTGCTCTTGACGACTGGCGCTCTCTTGAGAGAGCATTGATCTCGCAAGTGAACGCCTGAACGCCTGAACCACGGAGGCCCCCATGCTCGCCCTCGCCAAGCACGCCAACGCCCTGCTGATGTTCCTGCTGGAGCTCGGCGTGCTGGCCTCCGTCGCGTACTGGGGGTTCACGCTCAGCCCGAACTGGGCCGTCAAGCTGCTGGCCGGGATCGGTGGCCCGGCCCTGTTCATCGCCGCGTGGGCGCTGTTCGGGGCCGGCGGTGGCGAGAACGCCGTCTACCCGCTGACCGGCCTGGCCCGGGCCGCCCTGGAGATCCTCTGGTTCGGCGGCGGCGCCCTGGCGCTCTACGCCTCCGGGATGCTCACCTCCGCCGCCGTCTTCGCCGCGCTCTTCGTCCTCAACGCCGTCCTGCGCCTGGTCTGGAACCAGAGCTGAGCTCCCGGTACGGCTACGCTCGACCCGTGAAGACAGCCATGATCGGCCTGGGCGACATCGCGGAGAAGGCGTACCTGCCCGTGCTGGCCGCCCAGCCCGCCCTCGACCTGCACCTGTGCACCCGCGACGAGGCCAGGCTCGACCGGCTCGGCGACGCCCACCGCATCGCGGCCCGGTTCACCCGCGTCGACGAGGTGATCAAGGCCGGGGTCGAGGCGGCGTTCGTGCACGCCGCCACCGAGGCCCATCCCGAGATCGTCGAGGCGCTGCTCGAAGCCGGGATCCACGTCTACGTCGACAAGCCCATCGCCTACACCCTGGCCGAGTCCGAGCGCCTGGTACGCCTGGCCAGGACCACCGGCAGGTCGCTGATGACCGGCTTCAACCGCCGCCACGCCCCCGGCTACGTCTCGCTGGCCGCCCACCCCCGGCACCTCGTCGTCATGCAGAAGAACCGGCACAACCTGCCCGACACCCCGCGCCGGGCCGTCTTCGACGACTTCATCCACGTGGCCGACACCCTCAGGTTCCTCGCCCCCGGCGAGGTCACCGGCACCACGATCAGGACCCGCGTTCGTGACGGGCTCATCGAGCACATCGTCCTGGAGCTGTCGGGCGACGGCTTCACCGCCCTCGGCGTCATGAACAGGGTGGGCGGCGCGAGCGAGGAGACCTGCGAGGCGATGGGCGACGGCCGCAAGCGCCGCGTGGTCAACCTCGGCGACGTCGTCGACTACCAGGGCGGCGAGGAACTGGCCAGGCGGCCCGACTGGGTGCCGGTGGCCAGGCAGCGCGGCATCGAGCAGATCTGCCTGGAGTTCCTGGCCGCCGTGCGCGCGGGCCGCCGGATCGACGCGGGCGACGCCCTGGCCACCCACGCCCTCTGCGAGGAGATCGTCGCCCAGGCGACTTGATCCGGCCCGGCCGTGCGGCTCCGGCCCGGCCGTGCGGCTCTGGGGGAGCGCGGGTCAGCCGGTCGGGGTGAGCAGGCGCATCGCGCGGTCGGCCCTGGCCAGCATCCGGCCGAACCTGTCGCCCAGCCGGGTCAGCACGGTGTAGCCCTTGGCGTCGCTCAGCGGGCTGGAGGACGACACGACGCCCGCCACCGAGCCCCCGTACAACGCCGGCCCGCCGCTGCCGCCGGCGGCGGCGTGGCAGTTGCGGGTGACCATCAGCCCGGGCCCTTCGGAGACGCCCTCGACGGTGTCGCCCACGCACCGGTACATCTTGGTACCCGGATAACCCCGGCCCACCGGATAGCCGAGCAGCTCAAGCCCGCGCAACTTGGTGCCCCTGGCCGTGGGCATGGGCGGCAGCCCCCGCCCGGTCACGTCCTCCAGCGGGCGCTTGCGGCGCACGACCCCGACCAGGCCCACGTCGTACGGCAGCAGCTCGGAGGAGAACGGCCTGCTGCGCCAGCGGGCCGGCACCCACGTGCGCACGACGGGCCAGACCCCGAGCGGCGGCCGGCCACTGTCGTAGCCCGGCAGGAACGCCAGCCGTTCGAGCAGCCGCCCGTCGTGATAGAGGCAGTGGGCCGCCGTCAGCACCAGGCTGCGGCTGCGCGAGCCGATCACCGTGCCCCCGCACAGCACGTCGGTCTTCGCGACGGGATCGTGGCCGAGCAGCACCCCGGTCAGCCGCCGCGCCCCCGTGTAGGGGCGCGGGACCGGCGCGTAGCCCAGGCGGTCGCCGTCAGGCGTCAGCACGCGGGGAACGGGGACGTTGCGTTGGGACACCTCGGTGAGGGCGGCTGGATCGAGCAGGACCAGAGAGAGCACCAACCTGAGCACCGCTCCACTCTAAGGGGAAGATGATCAGTGCTCTGACCTGCGACATCAATGTTTACCCTATCTTGTGTACGCCGAACCCAGGGCCCGCAGCCGCTCGTGCGCCGACTCGTAGACCGGCGCCCGGCCGAGGAACTCCTTGGGGATCTTGGCGACCATCGTGTAGTTGGTGTCGCACACGTTGCCGACCGGCGCCTGCCCGGCCTGGCTGACGAGCTGGTAGGCGTCCAGCGTGTCCAGCCCGGTCAGCTCGGAGGTCCAGGTGACGAGGTCGTGCTGGCTGATCCGGTACGCGTCCTCCAGCGGCCTGGCCGACCCCGTGGACATCAGGTGCAGGTCGTCCTCCAGCCGGGGCCACGGCGTGGCCACGCCCTTGACCAGCTCGACCGCGACCACGGTGTTCATGGCCGACTCCACCGCCGTGCCGCACACCTCGCCGTGTCCCTGCCGCCCGTGGCCGTCGCCGATCGAGAACAGGCCGCCCTCGACGTTGACGCCCAGGTAGACGGTGACGCCCGCGCGCAGCTCAGGGGTGTCCATGTTGCCGCCGTGCGCGTCGGGGGTGATCGTCATGCGGGCCTCGTTCGCGGCGGGGGCCACGCCGACCGTGCCGTGCATCGGGTCGAGCGGCAGCGCCACGCTGAAGTCGCTGTTGCGGGCGTGGTAGACGGCCACACCCCGGTCGAGGTCGATGTCGTAGCGCCAGACGCGCTCCTCCAGCGGCGGCTGCAGCATGGCCGTGGTGTGCGTGCCGGTCAGCGCGCCGAAGTGGGGGAACGTCGTGGACACCGCCCAGTCCCTGGCCGGGGTGATGGAGACGAAGTGCAGCGCCAGGGTGTCGCCCGGCTCGGCGCCCTCGACGTGGAAGGGCCCGGTCACGGGGTTGAGATAGGGGAACTCGCACACCCGCGAGGGCAGGTCGTCCACGCTCCTGACCAGGCCGCCGAAGCAGTCCTCCGTGTACAGCTCCATGATCGTGCCCGGCCGCACCTTGCCGACGGCCGGG
This sequence comes from Nonomuraea maheshkhaliensis, assembly GCF_039529435.1. Taxonomy (NCBI): domain Bacteria; kingdom Bacillati; phylum Actinomycetota; class Actinomycetes; order Streptosporangiales; family Streptosporangiaceae; genus Nonomuraea; species Nonomuraea maheshkhaliensis. The sequence continues at coordinate 58,277 of NZ_BAAAMU010000024.1, read as the reverse complement.
CGCCCACCGAAGGTGTAGCTCAGCTCTTCAGGCGAGGGATGGTACGAGACGACGTTCACATGACCTCCTTGGGAAGGACGGGCCCGCGGCCCGACAGGTACGACAGGCCGAGCACGACGAGACCGGCGGCCAGCCAGATGCCGCCGGCCCACTGGGCCGCGACGTTCTGGTTGATCACCACGGCCACCAGGATGCCGAAGCCGATCACGGGCGCGACCAGGTGCGCCCAGTAATTGCGGCTGCCCTGCCTGATCGCGTAGTGGACGACCACCGCCACGTGCAGGAGCAGGAAGGCGGTCATGGCGCCGAAGTTGACCAGCGAGGTCAGCTCCCCGGCGCCCTGCTCCCTGGTGCTCATGAACAGGCCCACGGCCAGCGATATACCCGCCACCACGAACGTGGCGTTGACCGGCACCTGCCGCTTCGGGTCCACCTTGGCCAGGAACCCGGGCAACTGCCGGTCGCGGGCCATGGCGAACAGCAGCCGCGAGGTGGCCGCCTGCGCGACCAGCGAGTTGGCGAAGCCCCAGGCGATGGCGGTGGCCACGGCGGTGAGCACCGCCAGCCACTGCCCGCCGGCGAACGCGGCGGTGTCGTAGAAGGCGTTGCCGGTGAGGTCGCCCTCGGCGATCAGCTTGTCCCTGCCGGGGGTGAGCAGCGCCGCCACCCATGTCTGCACCACGAACAGCACGGCCGCCACGCCGAGCGCGGCGATCATGGAGCGGCCGAGCCGCCTGGCGTCCTCGCGGTTCTCCTCCGCCAGCGTGGAGATGCCGTCGAAGCCGAGGAACGACAGCACGGCCACCGACGCGGCGGCGAACACGACGCTCCAGGTGAAGGAGGAGGACTCGAAGATCGGGGAGAACGCGCCCGCCTGGCCCTCGCCCTGGGCCAGCGCGACGCCGCCGGCCACCAGGAAGATCGCCAGCACGGCCAGCTCGGCGACCAGCATGATCCGGGTGATCCTGGCCGTCATCTGGATGCCGAGGTAGTTGATGCCGGTGTTGAGCAGCACGAACATGACCAGCCAGGCCCAGACGGGGATCGCGGGCACGAACGAGTGCATGGCGCCGCTGGCGATCAGGTAGAGCAGCGAGGGTACGAGCACGTAGTCCAGCAGGATCGCCCAGCCGGCCATGAACCCGACCGGGGCCGCGATGCCGCGCCCTGCGTAGGTGTAGACCGACCCGGCCATCGGGAAGGCCCGCGCCATCTGCGCGTACGACAGCGCCGTGAACGCCATCGCCAGCAGCCCGATCACGTACGCCAGCGCCACCATCCCGTGCGAGGCGGAGAAGACGTAGCCGAAGATGCCGAAGGGCGCGATCGGCACCATGAAGATCAAGCCGTAGATCATCAGGTCGGCGAAGCCGAGGGTACGCTTCAGCTCCTGCCGGTAGCCGAACTGTTCGATGGTGCTCATGGACGGCTCCTTGCTGCCTGGGGGCTGCACAGGGGGGCTTGCGCGGGGTGCTCGGGGCTGCCCCGGGGGGCGTTTCGCACCTTAGAGCCAAAGCTTTCTATTGAAAAGGTTTCTCCAGAAAGAAACTCAGGCCGTCGGCCCTGCCCAGGTGGACGGGATGGCGGACCTGCCGGTCGAGCAGCGTGACCGTGCCGCGCGCGCTCGTGATCGTGGCCCCGTCGGCCGCCGCGTCGAGCGCCGGCACCGCCAGCGAGCCGGCCCGCGCGCTCAGGGCGGCCAGCATGGCCACCGCCTCGTAGCAACCGTGGCCATGGGCGTTGAGCGAGGGGGCGTCCTGGCCGAACCTGGCCGCGTACCGCTGCGCGAAGTCGAGGCTGGCCGTGGTCGGCAGGCCGCGGAAGTAGCCCATGGAGGCGTACAGGCCGCCCGTCGCGTCGCCGCCGATGCCGAGCAGGCCGTGCTCCTCCAGCGCGCCGCACAGCCGGGCCGCGGTCAGGCCGGAGTCCGCGTACGCGCGGTTGAAGTCGATCAGGTCGCTGCCGATCAGCGTCAGCAGGATGGCGTCCGGCCTGGCCTCGGCCACCCGCTCCAGCCGGCGCACCGCCTGGCCGTTCGCGACGAGACTCTCGCCGACCACGCTCGCCCCCGCCTCCCGCAGCCTCCTGCGGGCGCTGGCGTGCACCAGGCGCGGCCAGATGTAGTCGTTGCCCAGCAGGTACCAGCGACGCGCCCGCCGGGTGCCGGCCAGCCACTCGATGCCGGGGGCGAGCTGCCGGTCGGGGGTCTCGCCCAGGAAGTAGACGCCGGGCGCGCGGCCTCCTCCCTCGTACGGCGGCGCGTACACGAACGGCACCCGCCCCGCGATGGCGGCCACCACCTCCACCCGCACGTCGCTCGCGTGCGCCCCGACCGCCGCCTGCACCGTGCCCGACCGGACCAGCCCCGCCACCTCGGCCGCCACCACGCGCGCGGGACGGCCGCCGTCCACGAGGACCAGCTCGACCGGCCGGCCCAGCACGCCGCCCCGGTCGTTGACCTCCTCGGCGGCCAGCACGGCGCAGTTGATCGCGCACGGCCCCATGAGCCCCAGCACGCCGGAGACGGGCACGATCAGCGCGACCCTGACCGAGCCCGACGGGAGGAGTCGTGCTTCGAAGGGATCGACCATCGGCGCCACGCCGACGAGTATCCTCCCTTCAAGCTCCCCGACGAAAGGACCTTGCGATGACCACCTCCGGGCTGGGGTCCTCACTCGCCTACCTGCTCAGTCGTGCGGAGCGGGGCGTCAACCGCGGGCTGGCCGCGGTGCTCGCCGGCGAGGACGTCACGGTCGAGCAGTGGCGCATCATGCGAGCCCTGGCCGACGGCCGCGGCGAGTCGATGGGCGAGCTGGCCGCGGCCGTGCTCATGCCGCACCCCACGCTGACCAAGGCCGTCGACCGGCTCATCGACCGGGCGCTGGTCTACCGGGGGCCGGCGAAGGGCGACCGGCGGCGGGTGGCGGTGTTCGTCTCGGAACGCGGCGCCGAGCTGCTGGCGCGGGTGGACGGCGCGGTGGCCGAGCAGCAGGGGGAGATCGCGCGGGCGTTCGGGCAGGAGCGCACCGAGCAGCTCATGCGCGACCTGGAGGACCTGGTCGAGGCGCTCGACCGCACTGCGGTGAAGCTCTGATCACCGGTCCTCGCGCTTCTTGGTGGAGTCGGCCGCGAGCAGCACCACCAGCCCGGCCGCGGCCACGCCCAGGTAGGCCCACAGCGGCAGGTCCACGAGCCGGTGCAGGAAGCCCCAGTTGCTGTCGAACCACATCTGTCCCACGAATCCGACGACGCCCTGGATGATGGCGATCACGCCGACGATGTTGAAGATTCCTCTCATGCCCATCACGATCCAGCACGAAGCCCGCCCAGGGCATCGAACCTTGGGCGGGCCGCGTGCTACTTAAGTCGTGCCTCGCTCAGGGCCTACGCGCGGGTCGTCACGGGTAGAGCCCGCGCATCTGGTGCGCCTCGGCCACCCTGCTCACGCCGATGACGTGGGCAGCCTGCCTGAGCGTCAGCCCGCGGTCCGCGGCCGTGGCCGTGACCTCGGCGTAGGCGGCCAGCATGAGCTCGCGCAGCTTCAGCTCGACGTCGCCCGAGCTCCAGGAGTAGGCCTGCATGTTCTGCACCCACTCCAGGTACGACACGATCACCCCGCCGGCGTTGGCCAGGATGTCGGGCACGACCGTGGTGCCGCCGGCGGCGAGGATCTCGTCCGCCTCGGGCGTGACGGGCCCGTTGGCGCCCTCGACGATCAGCCGGGCGCGCACCCTGGGCGCGTTGGCCTCGGTGATCGCGCCTTCGAGCGCGGCCGGGACCAGGACGTCCACGTCGAGCTCGAAGAGGTCCTCGCGAGGCAGGTCGTCGGCCTGGTGGAACCCGCGCACGCCGCCCGACTCGGCCACCCACGCGCGCAGGCGGGCGATGTCGAGGCCGGCCGCGTTGTAGACGGCTCCGCTGACGTCGGAGACCGCCACCACCTTGCAGCCCGCGTCGGCCAGATATCGCGCGGCCGGCGCACCCACCTTGCCGAAGCCCTGCACGGCCACGGTCACGCCCTCGGGCGAGCGGCCGAGCGCGGCCAGCGCCGCGATCTGCACGCCCCGCGAAGTCGCGCCCGCGCGTCCCAGCGAGCCGCCCAGCGTCGTCGGCTTCCCGGTGACGACGCCGGGCACCGAGTAGCCGGTGTTGACGCTGTAGGTGTCCATGATCCAGGCCATGGTCCGCTCGTCGGTGCCGACGTCGGGGGCCGGGATGTCCTTCTCCGGGCCGATCAGCGGCAGGATCTCGTTGACGTAGCGGCGGGTCAGCCGTTCCAGCTCGCGGGTGGTGAGCTGGGCCGGGTCCACGGCCACGCCGCCCTTGGCGCCGCCGTACGGGATGCCGACCAGTGCGCACTTCCACGTCATCCACATCGCGAGCGCGGTGACCTCGTGGATGTCGACGGCGGGATGAAACCGCAGCCCGCCCTTGGCGGGGCCGCGTGAGACGTTGTGCTGGACCCGGTAGCCCTGGACGACGTCCAGACGACCGTCCTCGCGGCGCACCGGGACCGAGACGGTCAGGGAGCGGCGGGGCGTGGCCAGCATCGTGCGGAGCCCGTCGTCGAGGCCGAGATGTTCGGCGGCCCGGTCGAGCTGGTGCAACGCGGAGTCGAGGGCCTGACGGCCCGGGGTGATCAGGGCCGGCGTCGTTGACGGCACCATGATGCTCATGGAAGAACTTCCTCCCGATATGTAACGCCCTTTTTTACGGGAACAGGCGCCGTTGCCTCTCCCTTTTGGGCGTTGATGTCACGATCATCCTAGAGCGGGGCGTTTGACCTTGCCGAGTTTTGGTAGAAATCCAAGCCGTTGATCGGATGTGGCGGACAGCGCCACTCTGGCAGGCTTGCGCACGAGAGTGTGACGGAACGTCGAACCAGGAGGTTTTCCATTGCCCGCACTGGTGGTGGGGCCGATGCTGCGGTACGTCGACTCCGACAGCGCGTCGATCTGGGTGGAGACCGCCGAGCCCTGCACAGTCGCCGTCGAGGCGGGAGGCAGGACTTACCGGTCGCCCACCTTCACTGTGCACGGTCACCACTACGCGATCGTCGATCTCGTCGAGTTGTCCCAGGATATCGCGTCGTACACGGTGGAGCTCGACGGGGAGCAGGTTTGGCCGATGGCGGGTCGCCCGCCGTCCCGGATCAGGCTGCTGCCCAGGGAAGGGGTGCGCAAGCTGGCGTTCGGATCGTGCCGCACCAGCGTGCCCCACGACGCCGCGCACGTGCGTTCCCACGGTGACGACGTGCTGCGGGCCTTCGGCGAGCACCTCCCCGAGGCGGCCGAGGACGAGTGGCCCGATCTGCTGCTGCTCCTCGGCGACCAGGTCTACGCCGACAACCCCTCGCCCGACATGCTGGCCTACATCCGCTCCCGCAGGGACACCGAGCCGCAGGGCGAGATCGCCGACTTCGAGGAGTACGCCGAGCTCTACCGCCAGGCGTGGACCGAGACCGAGATCCGCTGGCTGCTGTCCACCGTGCCGACCGCGATGATCTTCGACGACCACGACCTGCGCGACGACTGGAACACCTCCCAGCCCTGGCGCGAGCAGATGGCCAGGACGTCGTGGTGGCGCCGCCGGGTGGTGGCCGGGCTGGGGGCGTACTGGATCTACCAGCACCTCGGCAACCTCTCACCCGCCGAGCGGGCGGAGGACCCGCTGCTGCGCAAGGTGATGGAGGGCGACGGCGGCCAGGCGCTCGACGCCTTCGCCGACAAGGCCGACGCCGAGCCCACCAGCAACCGCTGGAGCTACGCCCGCGACCTCGGCCCGGCGCGCCTCATCGTGGTCGACACCCGGTGCGCCAGGCAGCTCACCCCCGGCGACCGCCGCATGCTCGACGCGGACGAGTGGGCCTGGCTGGAGGAGCAGGTCAGCCGCCCGACCGAGCAGCTGATCATCGGCTCGTCGATCCCGTTCCTGCTGCCCGAGGGCGTCCACGGCGTGCAGAACTGGAACGAGGCCCTGTGCGACGGCAAGTGGGGGCCCGTGGTGCGGCGGTGGTCGGAGACGTTCCGGCAGGCCATCGACCTGGAGCACTGGGCGGCGTTCCGGCGCTCGTTCGAGGACCTGGCCCGGCTGCTCATCGGGCTGGGCAAGCCGGTGCTGATCCTCTCGGGCGACGTGCACTACTCGTACCTGGCCCAGGCCGACCGGGGGCCTGTCTTCCAGATCGTCTGCTCGCCGATCCGCAACCCGCTCAGCCGCATGTTGCGCTGGGCCAACGTGTTCACCCAGTTCTCGATCGCGACCCTGGTGGGCGGCCTGCTGGCGCGGTCGGCGGGCATCCCGCGCCCGCCGTTCCGCTGGCGGATCACCAAGGGCCCGCTGTTCCAGAACGCGCTCGCCGTGCTGACCCTGCCCGACGAGGTGACCTGGTACGGCTCCACCGGCGAGGTGGTCAAGCCGATCGACTCCGTCCGCCTACGCTGATCCCCATGGATGCCAACGCCGTCGCCGTACCCTTCTACGACCTCTGGCACGAGGACGGGCACGTGCCCCTGATCCGCGAGCTGCTGCCGCCGCTGCTGGCCGGGGTGCGGCGCAGCCTGATCGAGATCGGCGCGGGCACGGGCCTGATCACCGAGCTGATCGCCCGCGTCACCCCGGCCGAGATCTACGCTGTCGAGCCGTCGCTCGGCATGCGGTCCGTGCTGATCTCCCGGCTGGCCCAGGACCCGCCGACGCTGCGGCGGGTGACCGTGCTGCCGTGCGGGGCCCTCGACGTGGACGTGGACGAGCCGGTCGAGGCCGTCGTGATGATCTCGGTGCTGCAGAGCTTCTCCGCCGCCGAGCGGGACGAGCTGTGGCGGGTGCTGGCCAGGCAGCTTGAGCCGGGCGGGCGGCTGCTGTTCAACTGGCGGCAGCGGGCCGCGGCCGTGCCGGGGGAGCTCGTGTCCATGGGCTCCTATCCGGTGGGGCGGCACACGTACGAGGTGGCCGGGCAGGTGCTGGAGGCCGAGGGGGAGAGCGTCACCTCGCGCTTCGTCTACCGGACCAGGCAGCGCGGGGTGGTGGTGACCGAGGACGAGGTGGTCTCCACCAGCCACTGGCCTGCGGGGGAGGTGCTGGTGGCCGAGCTGAAGGAGCACGGGTTCGTCGCGGAGGACGCGCCCGACGGCATTCAGGTGTGGTCGCTGCCCGGCTGACGCCCAGGGCCCGGCCGACGTCCGTTGCCCGGCTGATGTGCGAGGCCCGGCTGATGTGCGAGGCCCGGCTGATGTGCGAGGCCCGGCCACCACGGGCGGCCGGGCCCGGCTCGTCCTGCGAGTCCTGCGAGTTCCTGTAGGTCCTACGAGTTCTGCGGGTGCTGCAGGTCGTAGATGGCGTCGGTGAACTGGTCGATCGCCCAGAGCAGGTCCTCTTCCGAGATGACGATGGGCGGCGCCAGCCGGATCGTGGACCCGTGCGTGTCCTTGGCCAGCACGCCCCGCTTCAGCAGCGCCTTCGACACCTCACGGCCGGTGCCCAGGTCGGGGTGGATGTCCACGCCCGCCCATAGCCCGCGCCCGCGCACCGCGACCACGCCGCCCTTGCCGACCATGTCGCGCAGCCGCGTGTGCAGCACCTCGCCCAGCTTGGCGGCCCTGGCCTGGATCTCGCCGGTGCCGAGGATCTCGATCACCGCGTTGGCCACCGCGCACGCCAGCGGGTTGCCGCCGAACGTGGAACCGTGCTGGCCGGGGTGGATGACCCCGAGCACGTCCCGGTTCGCGGCGATGGCCGAGACCGGTACGACGCCGCCGCCCAGCGCCTTGCCCAGCACGTAGATGTCGGGCACGACGCCCTCGAAGTCGCACGCGAACGTCTGGCCCGTGCGCCCCAGCCCCGACTGGACCTCGTCGGCGATCATCAGGATGCCCTCGGCCGTGCACAGCTCCCGCACCTCGCCCAGGTAGCCGTCCGGCGGCACCAGCACCCCGGCCTCGCCCTGGATCGGCTCGACCAGCACCCCGACCGTGTTGGCGTCGAGGGCCTGCCTGATCGCCTCGACGTCGCCGTAGCGGACGACACGGAAGCCCGGCGTGTACGGGCCGAAGTTGTCGTGCGCCTCGGGGTCGGTGGAGAAGCTGACGATCGTGGTCGTACGGCCGTGGAAGTTGCCCTCCATCACGATGATGTTGGCCTGGTCCGGCTCGACGCCCTTGACCTCGTAGCCCCACTTGCGAGCCACCTTGATGGCGGTCTCCACCGCCTCGGCGCCGGTGTTCATGGGCAGGACCAGGTCCTTGCCCGTGAGGTCGCCGAGCCCGGCGCAGAACTGCGCGAACTGGTCGTGGTAGAAGGCGCGGCTGGTCAGCGTCAGCCGTTCGAGTTGCTCCTTCGCGGCCTCGATGATCTTCGGATGGCCGTGGCCGAAGTTGAGCGAGGAGTAGCCGGACAGGCAGTCCAGATACCGCTTGCCGTCGACGTCGGTGACCCAGGCGCCGTGCGCCTCGTGGATCACCACGGGCAGTGGATGGTAGTTGTGCGCGCTGCGGCGCTCGCTCACTTCGATCAGTTCTGCGCTGCTGGTCATGATCAGATCTCCCCCCTGATCTCAAGTGTGCAGCACTTGGGGCCGCCACCCGCCTTACGCAGCTCCGACAGATCGACGGGGATCACCTCGTAGCCGCGCCGCTTGAGCTCAAGGTGGAGATCGGAGGCCTCGGCGTTGATGACCACGTTCGTGCCGTCGCTGACCGCGTTCAGCCCGAGCACCTCGGCGTCGCGGTCCGTCGCGATCACCGCGTCGGGGAACATGCGGCGCAGCACCGCGAGGCTCCCGGGCGAGAAGGCGGCGGGGTAGTAGCCGACGTTGTGCCCGTCGATCGGGAACAGCGCCGTGTCGAGGTGGTAGAAACGCGGGTCCACCAGCGTCAGCGAGACGACGGGCCGGCCCAGGTATTCCTGCGCCTCCTGGTGGGCGACCACGTCCGTGCGGAAGCCCGTCCCGGCCAGGATGACGTCGTCGAGGGTGAGGAAGTCGCCCTCGCCCTCGTTGACGTGGGAGGGTTCGAGCGCCTCGTAGCCGCGGTCGGTGAACCAGCGCAGGTAGGCCGGGCCCTCCGCGGCGCGCTGCGGGTAGGCGAAGCGCGCGCCGTAGACGCGGCCGCCCACCACCAGGGCGCCGTTCGCGGCGAACACCATGTCGGGCAGGCCCGCGATCGGGTCGATCAGGCTCACCTGGTGTCCGAGTTCCTCGTACGCCGTCTTGAGGCCCTCCCACTGCCGGACCGCCACGTCGCGGTCCGCTCCGGCCTCGGGACGCATCCACGGGTTGATCGCGTACTCGACCGTGAAGAAGTCCGGGCGGCACATGAGGAAGTGTTTGGGCATGCAACGCTCCAACGTGTCGTAACCAGGGGAAACCCCTCTTCAGGGGGACGGAGCAAGCCTAGGAATTCCCGATTGGGCAAGCCAAGGGGTTGACATTGCGTCTTGCCGCTGATCGGTTGCGTCTTTCACCCGGTCGAGGGGGATTCGTTGCGCACCTCGGGCACAGACGGGTTGTGAGTTGCGTCCACCAGGCGCGACAGCACGATGGCGCTCTTGGTCCGCACCACGAACGCCTCGGCCGCGATGCGCTCGATCACCCGTTCGACGTGGCGCACGTCCGTCGCCCTGATGTGCAGGAGCGCGTCCGCCTCGCCGGTGATCGTGGCCGCGCCCACCACTTCGGGGAACCTGGTCACGGCCAGCGCGATGTCCGACGGCTTCGTCTTGCCCTGGCAGAACAGCTCCACGTACGCCTCGGTCGTCCAGCCGAGTGCCTGCGGCGCCACCCGCGCGCTGAACCCGGTGATCGCTCCGAGCTCGCGCAGCCGGTCCACCCGCCGCTTGACCGCCGAGGCGCTCAGCCCGACCCGGTGGCCGATCTCGGCGTAGGTCTGGCGGGCGTCGTCCACGAGCGCCGCGATGATGTCACGATCGAGCCGGTCCAGTTCCACGCGCTCTGTATACCGCCTGGCCAGGCTGGCGCGCGACGAGCGGCACGCGGGACACTGGGCGGGGCCGGCCGCGACCCCCGTCGAGCGCCGCCCCTTCGACGTGTCACCGGAAGGTATTTCGCAGCATGAATATCGCCAGCTTTCCCGAGAATTTCGTGTGGGGAGTGTCGACCTCGGCCTTCCAGATCGAGGGGGCGACGACCGCCGACGGCCGTTCCCCGTCGATCTGGGACACCTTCACCGCCGACCGGGCCGAGGCGTGCGACCATTACCACCGTTATCCGGAGGACGTGCGGCTGATGAAAGAGCTGGGCATGGCCGCCTACCGGTTCTCGGTGAGCTGGACGCGCGTCTTTCCCGACGAGTCGGGAAAGGTCAACCAGGCCGGGCTCGATTTCTACGACAGATTGGCCGACGAGCTGACCGGCGCGGGCATCACGCCGTACGCCACCCTTTATCACTGGGACCTGCCGCAGTGGCTGGAGGATCTGGGCGGCTGGCCCGCGCGGGACACGGCCTACCGTTTCGCCGACTACGCCGCCGCCGTGCACGAGCGGATCGGCGACCGGGTCGGCACCTGGTTCACGCTGAACGAGCCGTGGGTGGCCGCCTTCCTCGGCTACGGCTCAGGCGTGCACGCCCCGGGCCGCGCGTCGGCCGCCGACGCCTTCCGCGCCGCCCACCACATGCTGCTCGCGCACGGCCTGAGCGCGCGCGCCCTGCGCGACGGCGGAGCCGCCGAGGTCGGCGCCGTGCTCAACATCTCGCCCGTGATGACGCCGGCCCAGGTCAGCGACTTCGGCAGGACGTTGTCGGACGAGGACGCCGAGGCCGTCGCGCGGATCGACGCCCTGGCCAACCGGCAGTTCCTCGAACCGATGCTGCGCGGCGCCTACCCCGCCGAACTGCTCGCCATCGCCGAGCGCCACGGTGGCCTCGATCACGTGCGCGACGGCGACCTCGACGTCATCGCCCAGCCGCTCGACCTGCTCGGCGTCAACTACTACACCCCGCTGGTCGTCCAGGCCCAGCCGAGCGAGCCCGCCGACCCGGCCTTTCCCGGCAGCGAGGGAATCCTCTTCTGCACCATTCCCACGGCCGTCACCGCGATGGGCTGGCCGATCGTGCCCAACTGCCTCGCGCTGCTCCTCGACCGCCTTTCCGGCGAATATCCGGACCTGGAGCTGATGGTCACCGAGAACGGCGCCGACTTCGTGGACGTGGTGACCGGCGACGGCATTCACGACGTCGACCGGATCAGCTTCGTCGAGGAACATCTGCGGGCCCTGCGCGGCGCGGTCGAGAACGGCGCGAAGGTGCGCGGATATCTCGTCTGGACGCTGCTCGACAATCTCGAATGGGCCGACGGATACCAGCGCAAGTTCGGCCTCGTGCACGTCGACTTCGCCACCCAGAAACGCCGGCCGAAGGACAGCGCCCTGTGGTACCGCGACGTCATTAGCCGCAACGGCCTGACCGAGACCCGGCCGAAACGCCCGACCCTGGAGACGGTGGCCGCCCGCGCCGGGGTGTCGCGGGCCACGGTCTCGCGCGTCGTCAACGGGGAGTCGTCGGTCAGCTCCTCGGTCAGGGCCGCGGTGATGCGGGCCGTCAGGGACATCGGCTACGTGCCCAACGCCGCCGCCCGCAGCCTAGTCACCCGCCGCACCAACGCCGTCGCCCTCGTGCTGTCCGTGCCCCGCCAGGGCGGCGACGCGCTGACGGCCGCCGTCGTCCAGTCCGTCGTCCAGTACGTCACGAGCCTGCTGGAGGGCGCGGGCAAGCAGATCACGCTCATGCTCGCCGACACGGCCGAGAGCCATCGCCGCATCGTCGCGCACGTCGAGAGCGGGCTGGCGGACGGGGTCGTGCTGCTGCCGCCCGACCGGGGCGACACGCTGGCCGAGCGGCTCTCGCGGACCGAGGTGCCGGTCGTGCTGCTGGGCAAGCCGCCCATCGCGTCGCTGGTCCCGTACGTGGACGTGGACAACGCGGGCGGCGCGGCGGCCGCCACCGACCACCTCGTCGCGCTCGGCCGGCGGCGCATCGGCATGATCTGCGGCCCCATGGACCTGGTCACCGTCCAGGACCGGCTGGCCGGCCACCGTACGGCGCTGCGGCGGGCGGGCCTGAGCCCGCACCTGGCCGTGGCCGACGACCTCACCCGCGCGGCGGGGGCGGGGGGCAGCGCAGCTGCCGGTCCATCAGCCGGGCGACCAGCGCCCCTCCGCCGTCTCCTCGAGGACGACCCGTCACTGGACGCCGTCTTCGCCGCCACCGACCAGCTCGCCATCGGGGCGCTCGCGGCGGCGCGGGAGGCCGGGCGGCGGGTGCCCAAGGACCTCGCGGTCGTCGGCTTCGACGACGTGGACGCGGCCTCGGCCACCACACCGGCGCTGACCACCGTCCGCGTCCCGGTCGCCGACCAGGCGCTCGCGCTGGCCCGGCTGCTGCTGTCGCGCCTGGAGGGACGGCACACCACCTCCGTCGTGCTGCCGGCCCGGCTGGTCGTGCGCGAGTCGGCCTAGAAGGCGGCTCAGAGCCGCTCAGGGCCGCCTAGAGCTGCTGCTCGAAGAGGCGGGGGAAGACCTTGGCGACCTTGGACAGCAGGTACTCGCCGTACGTGCCGGTGAAGTCCACCTGGCCGTCCCACCGGCGCCCCGGGGCGTAGGGGAGGGGCGGGACCTCGCTGTCCCAGCCGGGGTCGAAGAAGAACGGGAAGCTGAGGCGCTCGTTGCCGCTGCGGTTGCGAACACGGTGGGGCGTGGAGCGGTAGTGGCCGGCGGTGAGCTTGTCGAGCATGTCGCCGATGTTGCACACGAACGTGCCCGGCACCGGGGGCGCGTCGATCCAGCCGGCCCGCGTACGGACCTGGAGGCCGCCGTTGGCGTCCTGGAGGAGCAGGGTGAGCAGGCCGTAGTCGGTGTGCTCGCCCACACCCCAGCCGTCGTCGTCAGGCGGGCTCGGCGGATAGTGAAATATCCGGAAAAGGATGGTCGGGTCGGCGGTGTATCCCGTACGGAAGTAGTCCTCCTCCAGACCCAGGCTCAGCGCGATCCCGCTCATCACCGCCTGCCCGAGCTCCGTCATCCGGCCCAGATACTCCAGCACCGCCTCCCGCAGCTCGGGGACCCGCTCGGGGAACAGGTTGGGGCCGTGCAGCGGCAGCGTACCCGCCGGTTCCTCGGCGCCGAAGTAGACGCCCTCCTTCAGGTCGGGACGGCCGGAGGTCAGCTCGCCGCCGACAGGGAAGAAGCCGCGCCAGGCCCGGCCGCCCCGTTCCATCCGGATCTCGTCCTTGACCTCTTCGGGAAGGGCGAAGAAGCGCCTGGCGGCCGTGTCGAGCCGGTCGATGAGCTCGGCCGGCACGCCGTGACCTGTGACGTAGAAGAAGCCGTTCTCCCGGCAGGCCGCCCCGATCTCCTCCGCGACCCGCCGTCTGCCCGCTTCAGGCTCGGGTCCGGCTCCGGTGGCGAGGAGGGGCGACACGTCGATCACCGGCAATGCGCTCACCCGCACCATTGTTCCCCAAATCGCCCGGGTAGCCAGGGCCGTGCCGGACGCGCGGCTTAGCATCGAAGGGAGAACCCCGCCGGGGAGGCCCGATGCGCCTGTTACGCCGCAACCGTTCCCGCCTCAGCCGCGACCGTACGGAGGGTGCCGAGGACGGCGAGGTCGTCCGCCGGGCGCCCGCCGTGGCCTACGACGGCGACCTCTACCACCTGCCCGACTGGGCGGCGCGCCGGCGCGAGGAGCGCGAGCTGGGGCGCGCGCACGCCGCCGACGGCCAGATCGACACGCTCACCCTGCAGACCGGCAGCGTGCCCCGCTTCCACGAGCTGGAGGACGAGCGGCTGGAGGAACTGGCCAGGATCGAGGAGCGCACGGAGCAGGAGATCCAGCGGGCGCGGGCGGAGTTCGAAGGCCAGAAGATCAGCCTGGCGGAGTCGCAGCGCGCGTTCGGCGAGGCCAGGAAGGCCCTGGAGGACAGTCAGCGCCGGGTCGCCGAGCTGGAGCAGCCCAGCAGGCGCCCCGGCGACGGCCGGCCCAGCTCCATCGCCGTCTCGGGCAGCCGCTGGCCCGTCGTGCGCCGCTGGCTGCCCGCCGCGCTGCTGCTGCTCCTGCTGCTGATCGTCGAGGTCCCGATCCTCTACCAGGTCATCCTGAGCTGGGGCGACAGCGTGGCCATGACCGCGCTGCTGGCGGCCGGCGCCGCCCTGATCATGCTCGTCGCGCCGCACATGTACGGGCGGGCGTTCCGCTCCTGGCAGGAGCACGGCAGCCCGGTCAAAGGGCGCGTGCTGCTGATCGGCGCGGCGCTCGTCTGGCTCGGCCTCATCGCCGCCGTGGCCGTCCTGCGCCGCGAGGCCCTGGTCAGGCCGCTGGTCGTGGACGGCCAGGAGATCGGCCCCACCTCCGACGGGGTCGGGCAGCTCCCCACCATGATCCTGCTCCTCGCGCTGCTGATCGCCACCGCACTCATCGCCGCCGACCTGGGCCGGCGCATGCACAACCCGAACGACCGCCGCCTGTGGGAGCTGCGCGCCAAGCGCGACGCCGAGTCCCGCGCCTGCGCCGCCGCGCAGGCCGCGTACCAGCGCGACGCCTCGTACGCGGAGAGCATCGCGCAGTATCTGCAAGGCGTGGAACGGCGGCGGGCCGGGCGGGTGCGGCAACTGGACAGCGGCTTCGACAGCCTGGGTACGGCCTACCTCGGAGGCGTCGTGGAAGGGCTCAAGGACCCGGAGGCGGCGAGCTGGGCCGAACGCATCGTCCACCACCGCCGCACCACCCGCCCCTGACCACCCCTGACGTGAGGGGCCGAGCCCGGGAAGGTGACCGGGCTCGGCGGGGCTCCTGAAGGCCCGAGTCCCCTCAGGAGGTCGAGAAGCTGAACCAGTTGACGTTGACGAAGTCGGCCGGCTGGCCGGAGGAGAAGGTCAGGTAGACGGTGTGCGTCCCCGTCACCCCTGAGATGTTCGCCGGCACCGTACGCCAGCTCTGCCACCCGCCCGTGTTCCCCAGCGCGAAGTCACCGATGGGCGTGGCCGTGGGGCTGTCCAGGCGCACCTGCACGAGCCCGCTCACCCCGGCCCCGGCCCCGGAGGCGACCCGGGCGCGGAACTGCGTGGCGGCCGTCGAGCCGAAGTTGACCCCGTCGTAGCGCAGCCAGTCGCCGTTGGCGATGGCGCCGATGTTCTGGCCGCCGCCGGAGTCGGTGGTCGCCTCGGTGATGGTGCCAGACTGCGCCTGGAACGCCTCCGCCTGGATGGTCGAGCGGGCGTCGACCCCGCCGGGCGGGTCGGTCGGGTCGGTGGTGGTGCCGCTCTGCCAGACCGCCACGTAGTCGACCACCATCGGCCGCCCCGGCACGGTGGCCGCGGTCGGCGTCTGCCCGCCGAGCGCGTTCGGGAAGGCGCCGCCCATGGCCACGTTGAGCAGCAGGAAGTAGCCCGCGTGCCCGGTCATGTTGCTCCAGGTCGTGGCGTCGAACTGGGCCTGGTTCACGCTGTGGAACTGCTGGCCGTCCACGTACCAGCGCAACTGGTTCGGGCTGACGCTGCGGTCCCACTCGAAGCGGTAGGTGTGGAACGCCGACTGGCAGGTCGAGCCGGGGCAGGCGCGGCTGGCGCCCAGGCCGGTGGTCTCGTTGCACGGCCCGCCGGGGTTGACGCCGCAGTGGAGCACGGCCCACACGGAGTTGAGCCCGTTGACGTTCTCCATGATGTCGAACTCACCGATGGCCGGCCAGTTCCAGTAGTTCCCCCGGTACGGCGCTCCCAGCGCCCAGAACGCCGGCCAGTAGCCGAGGGCGGCGTTGCCCGTCACGTTCGGCATCTGGATCCGGCTCTCGATGCGGAGCACCCGCCCGTCGGCGGGCTTGAAGTCGGCCCGCCTGGTCTCGATGCGGGCCGAGGTCCACTCGCCGGAGGAGCTGCGCAGCGGCGTGATGCGCAGGTTGCCCGAGCCGTCGAGGCTCAGGTTGCCGGTGCTGGAGGTGTAGTTCTGGATCTCGCCGGTGCCCCAGTTGGCGGGTCCTCCTGGGTACGCGTGCCCGGTGTCGATGATCCAGTTGGACGACGACGGGAGGGTGTTGGCCGGGCCGTCGAAGTCGTCCGACCAGACCAGCGACCAGCCCGAGGGGGTGGGCGGGACGGCGGCGGAGGCACTCACGGCCACTTTGACGAGCAGGCCGCTGAGTGCCACGAGCACCACGGCCACAGCCGCCAGACGGCGTCTGTACCTGAGTTCTGTTGTCATCATCGCTCCAGGGGGTGCTGAGGCGGAGGTGAGAGAGCGCTCTCACAAGATGTGAACACAGGCGTGACTTCCTGTCAACAATCCGCACAAGACGCCGGAACGGGCTGTCAGAGAGCGCTCTCCGAACGGGTCAGAGCAGGTCCACCGTGGCCGCTCCCGCCGCCTCGAACGACTCCCGCCAGAAGCCTTCGAGCAGTGGGAAGCGGTCGGGGCTCGACGTCTTCTCCCGGAGGAAGCCGTGGACGACCACCGCGTACCCGTCGAGGTCGGGCAGCAGCCGCGCGTCCCTCAGCTCCTTGATCTTCCGCTGCCGCGCCGCCGCGCTCAGGTCCAGCCGGTTGACGTCCAGCTCGCCGCGGTTGTTGATCAGGTCGCTGAACACGATGATCTGGTGGGCGCTGTCGGGCTGCCGGCGCGCGCCGAGTTGCTTGGCCAGGTACCGCAGCGCTCCCAGGACGTCGGAGCCCTCGCCCTCGGCCGGGCAGTCGAACAGCTTGACCGCTCTCGGCAGCACCTCCGTGACGCGGTGCTCCCTGACGCGCTCCTCGACGACGGGGTTGTCGTTCGGGTTCTCGGCCCTGGTGGCGGCCAGGGCGACCGGGTCCTGCCGGCACGTGCTGCTCTCCGAGCTGCCGGTGACCGCGGCGAAGGCGATCCAGTCGCAGCCCTCGGTGAACGGCGGGAGCTTGGAGGTGACGTCGTTCCTGGACGTGGCCGGGTCGGCGTAGCTGGTGGAGTCCACGATCACGCCACAGACGGCCTTCGCCTCGGTCCCGCAGCCCGCCAGGCCGGCGGCGACGAGCGACAGCACCCCGACCCCCGCGACCAGCCGGCGCGCACCCCTCCCGGCCCCACCCATCAGCCCGCCCATCGGCCGCTGCCCCCGCCGGCGTTCTCCGAGCCGTCCTTCGTAGCGGGGCTCGGGGTGGCGTCCGAGCTGAGGTCCGGGGTGTCGTTCGAGGCGGCTTCCGGGGGGAACTCCGGGATGTCCTCCGGCATGCGCTCCGAGGCGTCCTGGCGGGTGAGCTCCGGGGTGGGCCTGGTTTCGGGGCCGGTGGGGAGTTCGCGGGGTAACACCTCCGCGTGCCACACCTCGATCCGCGCCTCCACCTCCCGCAGGATCCGCCCGATCTCCTCCCGCCCCGACACCGCCGCCGGCCGGTCGCCGGTGGCGTCCATCGCGACGACCTCGCCCTTCCACAGGGACGGGATCTCCTCCCTGCGCGGATGAGCGCGCAGCACGCCGCTCTTGTAGGCGGCGATGAGCCGTTCGGCCCTGGCGTGCACCGCCTCCACCTCGTGGTCGCGCTCGATCAGCGCGCTCTCCCACTCCTGGGTGAGGTGCTCGATGCGGGCCCTGGAGCGCTGCACGCCGGCGTTCGACTCCTCGACCAGGACCCGCCGCCGCGCCTCCTCCCGCCGCGCCCTCGACTCCGCGATCGAGATGAACGGGTCCGCCTGCGCCGGGTCGCTCCCGGAGGGCGGGGGCGCGTGGCCGTTCGCGGGCGGGCGGGTGCCGGCGCGGCCCAGCTCGCGCAGGATCGTCTCCCGCTCCCCGAGCGCCCGCTCCAGCAGCGCCGTACGCGTGGCGGCCAGCCGCCGGTCCACCCGCGTGATCTCCTCGCGGGCCAGGGCCCGGATCTCCGTGACGTAAGCGGGCTGGAAGCCGGGATCGGTGAACTCGCTCAGGGGATGCTCGCGGGCGTCGCGCATCCCCCGCCGGTGCGCCTCCTCGCGCTCGGCCGGCGGATCGGCCCGCTTGAACAGCCGCGACAAGAACGCCATCCGCGTCTCCTGGCTCCGCCCGGACCGGCACCCCGGTCCGAGGTGTCCCTGAAACCCAGACTAAGGAGTCAGTGCCCCCGATGGCGCGCCGGAAAGCCAAAAGCGCCGCGGCGCCGCACGAGTGTGCGGCGCCGCGACGCGGATGAGCGGCGGGTCAGCCCTTCTCCGCCTCGCCCGTGGCCTGCTCAAGGGCGTCTTCAGGGGAGGCCTCCAGGTCCTGCTCGGCGTCGGCGCCGGCCTGGGCGGACGCCTTGTCCAGGCGCACCCAGCTCGTCACGCTCTCCACCGCGAACAGCACGAACAAGTACGCCGTCAGCACCGCCAGCACCGGCGTCAGCACGTCGAGCGCCGCGCCGAGGCCGATGATGAGCAGCCGCAGCTCCCAGCCGAGCCCCGCCCGGAACACCCAGGCGGGCGGCCAGATGCTCTGCCGCGTGCGGTAGACGGTGTCGTAGGTGTGGTAGCCGACCACGTACACCAGCACGAACAGCAGCCACTTCGGCGCGTCGGCGGCCAGGCCGACCGCGATCACGGTGAGGAACTCCGCGCCGCGCAGCAGCGGCGGCGTGAGCCAGTCGAAGCGGCCGAGGTGGTCGCGCGGCGTCGTGGGCAGCACGAGCAGCAGCACGATCGCGACGGGCAGCAGCAGGATCGGCCCGCGGTCGAGCAGCCCGGCGGCCGTGATGCCGACCACGGCGAGCAGGGCCACGAGCGTGGCCGGAACAGGGGGAACGCCGCTGCCGATCTTGGTGGACAGCGCGTGAGCGAGGGGCCCGTCGTCGCGGTAGGCGACGAGGCGGGCGGTCTGGATGCGGCGGCGCTCCTCGTCGGGGTCCGGCGTGGGGGTGGCCATGGCCTGCGGGTGGGTGATCATACGAGCGACCTCATGAGGCGTCCGGTGAGGGTGTAGGCGGCGGCGACGGAGCCCCAGATCACCAGGGTGATGAAGGTGATCCGGGCGTCGAAGAGGGCGGCGGTGATCGCGATGGCCGCGAAACGCTCGCCGATGGGGAAGACGATCATCTTACGCGCCCAATGGACCACACGGTACTTGCCCGCCTTCGTCCACATCTTCAGCACGCCGCGGAGCCCCTGGCTCCGCTCGACCTTGCGGCGGGTGAGCGCCTGGCGCAGCTCGCGGTCGTCGGGGGCGTCGAGCGGCGTCGTGGGCAGCGGGTTGGGGGTCTTGCTCCGGCGGTTGGAGATGCCGAAGGAGAAGTCGAGCAGGTGGCGTACGGACTGCAGGCCGAGCGCGGCCAGCGCCAGGATCCAGATGTCGTCGCCGTTGCCCGAGACGACCCAGCCGACGGCCAGACCGGCGAAGACCACGTATTCCTTGAACCGGTCGAACGTGGCGTCCAGCCAGGCCCCGAGCACGCCGAACTTGCGCGCGTAGCGGGCCACCTGCCCGTCGACGCAGTCGAACACGAAGGCGAAGTAGATCAGCGCGCCGCCCGCGATCATCCAGGGCCGGTCGCCGGTGGCGAAGCAGGCGGCCGCGGCGACGCCGAGGGTGATCGAGATGAGCGTCACCTGGTTGGGCGTCAGCCCGCGCCTGGCGGCCCAGCGGGCGATGTAGCGCGAGTAGGTGGAGACGAAGTAGGTGGTGAAGAAGCCGTCGGCGCCCTTGACCGCGTTGTTGAGGCGGGCGCGGTCTTCGTCCATGCCGGCCATCTCGGCGCCGGCCTCGTTGATCTCCTCCTGGGTGGTGACCCGGCGGTAGAACAGGTCGCGGCGGCCCCTGATGCCGACCGACACGCCGTTGCGCACCAGGCCGAACACGACGAGCTGCATCAGGTCGTCGTCGCCGCCGAACCGGTCGGCCATGTCGGCCAGCTCGCGGCAGGTGGCGGCCAGCGTCGGCGCGTTGCGCGCGCTGATGTGCATCGGGCCGAGGATCACCGCGTTGGGCCTGGTCACGGCGTGGTTGGCGGTGCCGACCGAGACGACGCGCGACTTGCCGACGCGGACGCGTACGGGCAGTCCCTCGACGCGGTTGAGCCCGATCTCGGGGTCGGCCTCGTCGATCGGGATGCGGTCTTCAGGACCGTTGTCGTCCTGGCCGTTGTCCTCCTGCTCCTCCGTCACCCCCACCCGCGGTTCTTTCGCGACGAGCGCCAGCGCACCGCGCTTGGACTTGGTGATCTGGTAGATCAGCTCGTCGTGGACGACCGAGTTCTCCGGGATGATGAACAGGTTCTCCGTTGCGGACTCGGCAACGTCGGCCAGGGCACGAAGGGCGGTGGCCACGTCGCCTGACTGGATCGTGGCGAAGCGCGGATCCATCGAGGTGAGCTGGCTGCGAAGCCGCTCGGCAACAGTGGGGGTGCCGGGCAGCGCGGCCAGCCTCAGGCCGGTCGGAGAGATGTCGGGGCCGGGCGAGGAACCCAGCAGGACCACGCGGGTCATGACTCCCTTTCGAGGCGGTAGCGGGGGGTTGAACAACGGGTGATGCGGGGACAGGCGTCAAAGTCTAGTGAGAGTGACGCAAAGTCGCGTCAACAGAGCATGCCCGTAACGTCCCGTCCGCCGGTATGGGGGTGGCCGTAAGATGTCCGAGTGAGTCTCTACCGTGACGAAGGCGTGGTCCTGCGCACTCAGAAGCTCGGGGAGGCCGACCGGATCATCACCGTCCTGGCCAAGCGCACGGGAAAGGTCCGGGCGGTGGCGCGCGGCGTGCGCCGCACGACCTCGCGCTTCGGGGCGAGGCTTGAGCCGTTCACCCATGTCGACGTGCAGTTCCACACCGGCCGCACGCTCGACGTGGTCACCCAGGCCGAGACGATCAGGCCCTACGGCGAGGCGCTGGCCGCCGACTATCCCCGCTACACCGCGGGCAGCGCGATGCTGGAGACCGCCGACCGGCTGACGCACGGGGAGAAGGAGCCGGCGCTGCGGCAGTTCCTGCTGCTGGTGGGCGGGCTGCGCACGCTCGCCGACCGGGGTCATGAGGCCAGGCTGGTCCTCGACGCCTACTTCCTGCGCTCCCTGGCCGTGGCCGGTTACGCCCCCGCGCTGGAGGCCTGCGCCAAGTGCCAGGCGCCGGCGATCAGGGCGTTCGCCATCGTCGCAGGTGGCGTGGTGTGCGGGGCGTGCAAGCCGGCCGGCGCGGCCGTGCCCGCAGGGGAGACGCTGGGGCTCATGACGGCGCTGCTGCGCGGCGACTGGGCCGCCGCCGACGCTTCAGAGCCGCGCCATCGCAGCGAGTGCAGCGGCCTGGTGGCCGCCTATCTGCAATGGCACCTCGAACACGGAATACGCTCTCTCCGACACGTCGAAAGGGAGCCCGCGTGAACGTACGACCGCCTACTCCGCATCCGTCGGGAGCGACCCCGCCGTCCATCCCGAAAGAGCTGGTGCCCCAGCATGTCGCCATCGTCATGGACGGCAACGGGCGCTGGGCCAAGGCCCGCGGGTTGCCGCGCACCGAAGGGCACAAGGCGGGTGAGTCCTCGCTGTTCGACGTCATCGAGGGCGCGCTGGAGCTGGGCATCCCCTACCTGAGCGCGTACGCGTTCTCCACCGAGAACTGGAAGCGCTCGCCCGACGAGGTGCGCTTCCTGATGGGGTTCAACCGCGACGTCATCCGGCGGCGGCGCGACGAGCTCAACGCGATGGGCGTGCGCGTGCGCTGGGCCGGGCGGCCCGGGCGGCTGTGGAAGAGCGTCATCTCCGAGCTGCAGACCGCCGAGCAGATGACGCTCACCAACCGTAAGCTCACATTGCAGTTCTGTGTCAATTACGGCGGGCAGGCCGAGATCGTCGACGCGGCGGTCCGGCTGGCGGCCGACATCGCGGCCGGCCGGGTCAAGCCGTCCAAGGTCAGCGAGAAGGTGTTCGCCCGTTACCTGGACGAGCCGGAGATCCCTCCGGTCGACATGTTCCTGCGCTCGTCGGGCGAGCAGCGCTTCTCCAACTTCCTGCTGTGGCAGTCGGCGTACGCCGAGATGGTCTTCCTCGACCGGCTCTGGCCCGACTTCGACCGGCGCGACCTGTGGGAAGCGTGCGAGATCTACGCCAAGCGCGACCGGCGTTACGGCGGCGCGATCCCCAACCAGGTCTGACGCGCGGTCCTCAGCGGACGCCCCCGGCCGCCAGCCGCGGCCTCACCTGGCATCCGCCTGACCGGCCTGCCGCCCCTTTGGCCCGCCCGGCGCCGTGATTCGCGCGCTCTGTGCGGGCCTTTCCCTTGCGTGGTCCCCGATTGCCTGAGGTCGGCGGCCCCGGATTGCCGTGCGGCTATACACGGGTATAGCGTCCTGTCCTAGCGAACAGTCAGCTGCACTCATGGATAGGAGCTGGTCGTGGTGAACGGATCGCGCGCCGCCCGGCTGCCCGGCCTCGCCGCCCTGGTCCGCCTGGCGCTGCGCCGGGAGAGGGGCATCGCGCCCTGGTGGATCCTGGCGCTGGTGGCGCTGGCCCTGGTGATGGTCGAGTACATCCAGACCAACATGGCCACCCCCGAGCTGAAGGCCACCTACGTCGAGGTGATCGGCCGCAACGCCTTCCTGCGCGGCCTCGGCGGCGGCGCCGTCGAGCCCCGGCTGGAGGTGCTCGCCACGTGGCGCAGCGGCGGCTTCCTCTACGTGGCGAGCGCCTTCGCCGCCCTGATGTCCGTCATCCGGCACACCCGCGCGGAGGAGGACGCGGGCAGGAGCGAGCTGGTCCTGGCGGGCTCGGTCGGCAGGTACGCGCCCCTGACCGCCGCGATGCTTGTCTCGGGCGCGGTGAGCCTGCTCGGCGGGGCACTGACCGCCGCCGTGCTGACGGGG
The DNA here is from genome assembly GCF_039529435.1 of Nonomuraea maheshkhaliensis. NCBI lineage: Bacteria > Bacillati > Actinomycetota > Actinomycetes > Streptosporangiales > Streptosporangiaceae > Nonomuraea > Nonomuraea maheshkhaliensis. The sequence goes on along the minus strand of NZ_BAAAMU010000024.1, from coordinate 35,518 downwards.
ATCGGCCTGGAGCCCGTGGGGTCGCTCGCGTACGGGGCCGCCATCACCGTGGCCGGCTGGGTGTTCGGCGGCGTCGGGGCGGTGGCCGCTCAGATCGCCGGCGGCGCCCGCACGGCCACCGCCGCCGCCCTGGCCACGCTCGCCGCCGCCTACGTGCTGCGGTACGCGGGCGACGCGGCGGGGGTGTCGTGGACGGCGTACCTCTCACCGGTGGGCTGGAGTCATCTGGTGCGGCCGTACCAGGAGGAGCGGTGGTGGCTGCTCGGGGTGTCGATCGCGGCCGCCGCGATCCTGTACGCGCTCGCGTACCGGCTGCTCGGCCGCAGGGACCTCGGCTCCGGCCTGCTCCCCGAGCGGCAGGGACGGGAGTCGGCCCCCGAGCTGCGCGGCCCGGTCAGCCTGGCCTGGCGGCTGCACAGGGGGCTGCTGGGAAAGTGGGCGGCGGGCGTGGCGGTCTTCGCGGCGGCGGGCGGCGCGCTGAGCCCGCTGACGCGCGACCTGCTGTCGCGGCCGAGCGTCGTGGTCGACAACTTGCGGCGCTCCCTCGGCATCGCGTCAGGCCCCGAGGCGCTGGGGGCGTACTCGTGGTACCTGATCCTGATCCTCGCCTACGCCGTCGCCCTCTACCCGGTGCTCATGACGCTGCGGCTGCGCGCGGAGGAGCTCTCGGGCCGGGCGGAGAACGTGCAGTCGACGCCGCTGACCCGGCTGCGCTGGGCGGCCGGTCAGCTCGTCGTGACCGCGCTCGGCACCGCGGGCCTCATGGCCGTGGCCGGGCTCGTCTTCGGCACGGTCTACTCCCTGCTCGTCGGGGACCTGGCGAGCGACCTGCCGGGCTTCCTGGCGGGGGCGCTGAGCACCGTGCCCGCGGCGTGGTGCGTGGGGGCGCTCTGCGTGCTGGCGTACGGGCTGCTGCCCCGGGCGAGCGTGGCGGTCTCCTGGCTCGTGTGGGTCCTGACCGCCGCCCTGGGTCAGGTCGCCGGTCCCCTGTACGGGGTGTGGGGCGGGCTGCCCGTGGAGCCGTTCCACTTCGTCGGCAACGCGATGACGGGGCCGCCGTTCGCCGCCGGGCCCACCACGGGCCTGCTCGCGGTCACGGCGCTGCTCGCGTCGGCCGGCCTGCTCGCGCTGCGCCGCCGCGACTTCGGCCGCTGACCCGGAACCCCGCCGGTCGCACCGCGTCCCAGGCGGGGTCGTTCAGGCGCGGCGGCGGGCGCGGTAGGCGGCCACGTGCATGCGGTTGCCGCAGGTGCGGCTGTCGCAGTAGACCCGCGACCGGTTGCGCGACTCGTCCACGAACACCCGGTCGCAGTCGGGGGCCGCGCACGTACGCAGGCGCTCGGCCTCCCCCTCCACCAGCAGGTGAGCCAGCGCCACCCCGCAGTCGGCCGCCAGGTGCTCCGCCAGCGTCGAATCGGCCGCGTGATAGTGGACGTGCAGCGGATGCCCGTCGTGCTCGACCAGCCGGGGCGTGATCCGCGTGTCCGACAGCAACGCGTTCAGGGTGCGCACGGCCGCAGGCTGATCGGCGGCGGTGAAGACGCGGTGGAACACCTCGCGCACGATCCGCACCTGACCCAGGTCGCGGGCCGTGACCGCGCCGATGCCGCTGATCTCGCGGGCTTCGATGAACGCCGCGAGTTCCGGCAGACCCGGCAGACCCTCGTCGCCGCCGGTGGACGGCGAGGTGTTGACCAACTCGACAACGGTGGCCAGAGAATGCACCATGTCATGGCCAAACGTCATGTTGACTCCTGTCCGCACCGGGTTCTAGCGTGGTCGCAGCGTATCTCCTGTCAGCAGTTGTAGGGGTTTCTGTGAGTGCACATCGCCGTATCGTGCTGATCGCGGTGGCCGGTGCGCTCATCATCTCCACCTCCGCTCCTCTGGTGCGGTTGTCCGAGGTGTCGCCCGCCACGTCCGCCCTGTTCCGGTGCGCGTACGCCGTGCCGCCCATGCTGCTGCTGGCCTGGCTGGAGCGGCGCAGGCTCGGGCCGCTGCCGCGCAGGGGCATGGTGGCGGCCTGGCTCGCGGGCGTGGTGTTCGCGCTCGACCTGCTGTTCTGGCATCACGCGATCGACTACGTGGGCGCGGGGCTGGCGACCGTGCTGGGCAATCTGCAGGTGTTCATCGTCGCGTTCGCCGCGTGGGCGGTGTTCGGCGAGCGGCCGTCGTCGCGGCTGATGGTCGGCACGCCGGTCGTGTTCGCCGGGGTCGTGCTGATCTCCGGGGTGTTCGACAGCGCCGCGTACGGCAGCGATCCCGTGCTGGGGGTGCTCGCCGGGGTGGCGACGTCGGTGTCGTACGCGGCGTTCCTGCTGCTGATGAAGGGCGGCTCCGAGCGGGGAGCGGGGCCGCTGGCGCACGCGACCGTGGTGGCCACCCTCACCATCGCCGCGCTCAGCCCGCTGTTCGGCGGAGCCGACCTGATGCCCACCTGGCCGGGTCACGGGTGGCTGCTGCTGCTCGCGCTCGGGCCGCAGGTGCTCGGCTGGTCGCTGATCACGTTCTCGCTGCCGCGCCAGCCCGCCGCGCTCACCGCGCTGCTGCTGCTGATCCAGCCCTTGACCACGGTGGCGATCTCCGCGCTGGCCCTGGGGGAGCGGCCGTCGCCGGTGCAGCTGACCGGGTGCGCGGTGATCGTGCTCGGCGTCCTGTACGGCTCCCGCCGCGCCAGGCCCGCCCCGGCCCCGTCGGCGGAACCGGCCGCGGCCGGGGAGCGCGCACCGGTCGTCTGAGCGGGAGCGCCCGTCGCCGCCGGCCGCCACGGGACCGGCTTCAGGCGGTCCTGGACGGCGTCGAGCAGGACGAGCAGGTGCCGAAGACCTCGACGGTGTGGGTGATCTCGGTGAAGCCGTGTTCGCTGCCCACCATCTCCGCCCAGCGCTCCACGGCGGGCCCGGCCACCTCCACCGTCTGCCCGCACTTGCGGCACACCAGGTGATGGTGATGGGAGTCGGTCGCGCACGCCCGGTAGACGGACTCGCCGTCGTCGGTGCGCAGCACGTCGACCTTGCCGCCGTCGGCCAGCGCCTGCAGCGCGCGGTAGACGGTGGTCAGCCCGATCTTCGCCCCGTGCAGGCGCATCTCGGCATAGACGTCCTGCGCGCTGCGGAAGCCGGAGCTCCCGCGCAGGGTGTCGTGCACAGCGTCGCGCCTCGTCGTCATGCGACCTCCTCCACGCGCAGCTTTGGTCGCTCGCTCAAAGTGGACTCCTGAGTACGGCCTCGGCGTACGAATTTACCGACACCGAGGGCCAGGACGAAGCCGGCGAGCGCAAGAAGAACGATCGCGGCGCCAGGAGGAACCTTGGGGGAGTAGGTGGAGGCGAGCAGACCGCCCACGGAGGCCAGCACGCCGAACAGCATGGCCAGCCCCATCGTGGTCCTGAAGCCGCGCGTGAGCTGCTGACTCGTCGCCACCGGGATCACCATCAGCGCGCTGACCAGCAGCAGGCCGACCACCCGCATGGCGATGACGACGGTGAGCGCGGCGGTGACCGCGATGAGCAGGCTCAGGAAGCGCACCGGCAGGCCGCTGGCCTTGGCCATCTCCTCGTCCTGGCAGAGCACGAACAGCTCCCTGCCGAAGATCGCGACGACCCCGAGCACGGTGACGGCCAGCGCGGCGACGATCCAGATGTCCAGGGGGGTGACGCTGGCGATGGCGCCGAACAGGTAGGAGTTGAGCTTGGCGTTGCTGCCGCCGGGAGAGACGGCCATGAGCATCACGCCGCCCGCGATGCCCCCGTAGAACAGCAGCGCCAGCGCCACGTCACCGCTGGTCCTGCCGCGCGCCCTGACCAGCTCGATGGCCACGGCGCCGGCGATGGAGACGAGGACGGCGGTGAGCACGGGCGCGGTGCCGGTCAGGAAGCCCAGTGCCACGCCGGTCAGAGCCACGTGCCCGACGCCGTCGCCGAGCAGCGCCAGGCGCCGCTGCACGATGAACGTGCCCACGGCTGGCGCGCAGAGCCCCACCAGCAGAGCCGCGATCAGCGCGAGCTGGAAGAGCTGCTCCTGCAGAAGTTCGAAGATCACCTTGGTCCCCCCTGCCACCCGGTGAGCGGGCCCGCCGCGGCCTCGTCGGCGTGCGGGTGCTGGTGCTCGTGCCCCGGTCGCGCGCACTCGCCCTCGGGGCGCGGCGGGCTGCCGTCGTGGGCGACGCGGCCCTCGCGGATCACCACGCCGCGGGTGATGATCGGCTCCAGCGGGCCCAGCTCGTGCGCCACGAGCACCACGGTCTTGCCGCCGGTCACCAGCCCGGCCAGCGTGTCGGCGAGCAACTGCTGGGTCTCGGCGTCCACGCCCGCGGTGGGCTCGTCCATCACGTACGTGTCCGGCTCGCCGGCCAGCGCGCGGGCGATGAGCACCCGCTGCTGCTGCCCCCCGGACAGCGACTGGACGGGGTCGCCGGCCCGGTCGGCCAGCCTGACGGCCTCCAGCGCGCCGGTCACCGCCGCCCGGTCGGCCGCGCTGGTCCTGCGCAGCCGGCTCTGCCTGGCGATCCGGCCCGAGGCGACGACCTCGCGCACGGTCGCGGGCACGCCGCCACCGACCTGGAGCCGCTGCGGCACGTACCCGATGCGCCACCAGTCGCGGAAGCGGCTCGGCGGGGTGCCGTACACGAGGGTCTTGCCGCCGGTCAGCGGCGTGAGGCCGAGCAGGGTGCGCACCAGCGTGGACTTGCCCGAGCCGTTGGCGCCCAGCAGGGCGACGACCTCCCCGGGACAGACGGTCAGGTCGATCCCTCGCAGGACGGGCTTGCCGTCGAAGGAGACCCGGCCGTCGGTCATCGCGAAGGCCGTTTCGTTCATGCTGTACACCCCAGTGCTGTTTGTAGGGTTTTGAGGTTATCGCGCATGGCGGAGAGGTAATCGCCCGAGGGCTTGCTCTCCAGCGGGTCGAGCACGGCCGTCTTGGCGCCGACCTGGCTCGCCAGCACCTCGGCCACCTTCGGGCTGACCAGGGCCTCGGTGAAGATCGTGGTGACGCCCTCGGCCTTGGCCAGCTTGGCGACCTCGGACAGGCGGGCGGGGGAGGGCTCGGTCTCGGGGTCGAGCGTGATGCCGATCTGCTTGAGCCGGTAACGGTCCGACAGATACCCGAACGCCTCGTGCGCGGTCACCAGCGTCCTGGTCGTGCACGTGGTGAGCCCCTTGGCGAACTCCTGGTCGAGGGCGGTGAGAGCGGCGGCCGTCTTCGCGGCGCGGTCCTTGTAGCCCTGGGCGTGCGCGGGGTCGGCCGTGGCCAGGCGCTCGCCCAGCTTGGTGGCGACGGTGGCCAGGCGGGAGGGGTCGAGCCAGAGGTGCGGGTCGTACGGGAGCTCCTCGTGACCGTGCTCCTCGGCGCTCTCCTCGCCTTCCCCGGCGTGCTCACCGGCGTGCTCACCGACTGGGATGGTCGCCACAGAGGTGGCGGCGTCGAAGCTCGTGTCAGGCTCGACGGCCTCGTCCACGGCCGGCTGGACACCCTTGACGTAGACGGCCAGCGTGGCGTTCTTGAGCTCGGTGACCTGCTGGATGCCCAGCTCCACGTCATGCGGCTCGACACCGGGCGGAGTCAGCCCGCTCACCTGCGCGTCGGATCCCCCGACCTGCTCGGTCAGCCACTGCAGGGGGTAGAAGGCGGCGACCACCGCGGGCTTGCCGTCGGGGGCGGTCTCAGCGGCGCCGGCGCCGCAGGCGGCAGTGGCGAACAGCGCGGCCGTGGCCAGCAGACCGCCGGCACGCAACCGGGAAAATCCTGACATCATGGAACTCAGTATGCGCCAAAATGAAAACGGTTGTCAAAGTCCTTAATCTTTGGATCGATCCATCCCGCCGTGCGGGGGCGCCGTCTTCCGGGGGGCTCCGGCCTGGCTTCGCGTTCTCAGCGGAAGAGCGGCAGGACCAGCTCCACCAGCGCGTCCACGTCATCGCCGGCCATCGGCCGGCCGGTCATGCCCATGCGGTGGAGCAGGGTCCCGACGACGACGTCGATGAAGAACAGGACCCGGTGCTCCGGCTCGCCGAGCGCGTCCTGGAGGGCGAGCCGGTAGGGGTCCTGCAGCCGCGAGGAGAGGATCTCGCGCAGCTCCGGATCGCTGACGCCGTCACTGAACACGCCCGCGAACGCGTCGCCCACCCCCGGCTCGGCGATCTTGCCCGCGGCCCAGCGGACGGCCGAGGACGTGATCTCGGCCCGGCTGTCACCCTCCATCGGCACCGGGCCGAACGCGTCGAGCAGACAGTCCACGATCAGCGCCCCCTTCGTCGGCCAGCGCCGGTAGATCGTCGTCTTCGCGATGCCGGCCGCGGCGGCGATGCGCTCCACCGTGGCCCGCGCGTAGCCCAGCTCGTGGACCGTGCTCAGCGTCGCGGCGAAGACCACGTCGTTGATGCCGGAACGCGGGCGGCCGGGCGGCCGGGCGGGAGTGCTCGAAGTCGTGCTCACGCTCACACGATACCAAGTTACGCTACCTTCGGTTTCGAAACCGGAGGTAGCGAGCCGGACGCTGGTGATGGCCGCGCAGCGGTTGCGTACGGTACGCGACGCCGACCACATCGCCTTCCTGGACGAAGGCCGGGTGCTGGAAGAGGGCGCCGACGAGGAGCTGCTCAGCCGCGACGGCCGCTATGCCACCTTCTGGACCATCTCCAGGGCCTGAGTAGGGGCCAACGCGCGGAGCGCCTGGTCTTGACTGTCGCGAGGTCGGCACGACCAAGCCAACGCGCGGAGCGCCTGGTCTTGACTGTCGCGAGGTCGGCACGACCAAGCCA
>NZ_BAAAMU010000024.1:0-28658 GCF_039529435.1 Nonomuraea maheshkhaliensis | reverse complement strand
ACGCGCGGAGCGCCTGGTCTTGACTGTCGCGAGGTCGGCACGACCAAGCCCACCGCGCTTCAAGCGGGCTTTTGACCTGCGAGGGAGTGCCGTCGCCTGGAGGAGCGGAGGGAGCGAAGCGACCGGAGCGGGGGAAGGCGGCGGCATTGAGGCGACCGAGCCTCCGCCGCCCGACAGGGCGGCAAATCAGACACAGCAAATTAGACAGGGCCCGCCGCACGCCACACTGGGGGCCAGGTGTGCCGTGCGGCGTCCCGTCATCACCCCGGTGGTCGTGCGCCGGCAGAGCCGTTGCCGGTGCCCGGGGTGACGTTCTGGCCGGTGCGGTGCCGCCGGTCGCCTGTGTGGACGGTGCCCTGCGGGGGCACCGCCGGGGCGGTACCCCGGACCGGCGCCGTCAGGGCGGTGTCTTGTAGCGGTGGTCGTCTTTTGAATCGGTCGGGCAGTTGATCGGCGGTGGGGTGCCGGCCGACGTGCTCGCGTACGCACAGTGGCTCGCCGTCCGCCGGGAACAGGCCGGCCGTGTGCAGGCCCCCGTTCCGGCCGGAGGCCCGTCGGGCGGCGCGGGGCCGGTCCGGCGGGCTCGCGACGGTCGGCTGCGCCAGGTCGGCGGGATCGTCGGCGACGCTCCGGCGGGCCACTGTGCGTACCGCCTCAGACATGGCCGTGCCCGAGGTGCTCCTTGTCGTTGAGGTCGCTTTTCGTGACAGGGTTGCCGTGCGGCGAGGTCGCGGGCGGCTCGACGCGTACGGAGGCGGGTGGACGGGTCAGGCGGTCATGGCTCACGATGGCTCCGTAGTGTATACGGGCTACGGTATACCGAGTCAGACCGCACGAACAACATTCTCGTTGAGCAGGTCGCTGACCGCGTGGATCGCGCGCAGCGTCGGCACCTCGGCCCCGGTGAGGTCGGCCAGTTCGACCACCGCGGCGAGTAGCACGTCGAGCTCCAGCGGTTTGCCCTTCTCCAGGTCCTGGAGTGTGGACGTCTTGTGCTCGCCCGCCTTCTCGGCCCCCCGAAGGCGGCGCTCGATGGAGATCCCCGGATCGCAGCCCACGCGCCTGGCCACCTCCACGGTCTCCGTCATCATGGCCACGACCAGTTCCCTGGTGCCGTCATGACGGCAGATCCCGGCCATCGTCGCCCTGGCGAGGGCGCTGATCGGATTGAAGGCGATGTTGCCCATGAGTTTGATCCAGACGTCCCGGCGGAGATCACGCTCGACCGGGCACTTCAGTCCGCCCGCGATGGCGGCCTCGCTGAAGGCGGCGCACCGCTCGGTCGGCTCGCCGCTGGGCTCGCCGATGGAGAAGCGGGTGCCTTCGAGGTGACGGATCACGCCGGGTTCCTCGATCTCGGTGGCGGCGTACACGACGCAGCCGATCGCTCGGTCGAGGGGTAAGGCGGATGTCACCGCTCCGCCGGGGTCGACGCTCTCGATGCGGTAGCCCTCGTACGGGCCCTTGAGTCCGTGGAAGTACCACCACGGGATGCCGTTCTGCGCAGCGATGATGCTGGTGGTCTCGTGCAGAAGCGGCTCGATCATGGGGCCGGCCGAGGCGTAGCTGTTCGCCTTGAGGCCCAGGAAGACGTGGTCCACCGGACCGACCTGGGTGGGGTCGTCGGTGGCATGGGGATGGGCGACGAAATCGCCCCTGGGGGTGAGCACCCGCACACCTGCGCTACGTATGGCTTCGAGGTGCTGACCTCTCGCGATGAGGTGCACCTCGACTCCCGCCCTGTGCAGGGCGGCGCCCACGTAAGCGCCGATGGCGCCGGCGCCAAGAACAGCGACCTTCATGCTGCGCTCCGTTCTCGCGTCGGATGACAAGTACGGGCCCGTAACTTGCGACGGGCCGCAAAATCGCGGCCCGTCGTGCATTCGGTATACAGTATGGAAAAACGAGGGTCAAGGAGTGTGCCCGTGGCCGTTGCGTGGCATGGACCAGTGGTGGAAGCGATCTCCTGGCCCGCCGCGCGGGCCCTCGCGGCCGGTGCGGCCTGCCCGGCCAAGCCCGGGACGGTCCCCTTGCGGGACGCGCTCGGACGCCGGCTGGCCGGGCCGCTGTCGGCGCTGGTCGCCGTGCCGGGGACGGACGTCTCGGCGATGGACGGCTACGCCGTGGCCGGTCCTGGGCCGTGGCGGGTGGTGGCGCGCGTGCTCGCCGGTGGGGCGGCCCACGACCGGCCGCTGCGGGCGGGGGAGGCGGTGGAGATCGCGACCGGCGCTCCCGTGCCCGCCGGCGCCGATTCGGTGCTGCCGTACGAGCGGGCGGACGCGACCGGCGGGCGGGTGCGCGGCCCGGCCGAGGAGGGCAGGCACATCAGGCGGCGCGGTGAGGACGTCCCCGAGGGGGTGGTCGTGCTGCCGGAGGGCGCCGTGGTGACGCCGGTGGCGCTCGGGCTGGCCGCCGCGCTCGGCCACGACGAGCTGCCGGTACGGCACCGCCCGCGCGTCGCCGTGCTGGTCACCGGGGACGAGGTGGTCGATCACGGGCTGCCGGGCCCCGGCCGGGTCAGGGACGCGATCGGGCCGTTCCTGCCGGGCCTGGTGGAGTGGGCCGGTGGACGCGTGACGAGCGTGGACCGCCTCCCCGACGGCGCCGGCCCCCTGCGCGCCGCGCTCACCGAGGGCCGGCGCGAGGCGGCCGGCGCGTGGCACCATGCCCCCGAGATCGTGGTCGTGTGCGGGGCCTCGTCGAAGGGCCCCGCCGACCACCTGCGGGCCGTGCTCGACGGCCTGGCCGCCGACGTGCTCGTCGACGGCGTCGCCGTACGCCCAGGGCATCCCCAGCTCCTCGCCCGTCTCCGCGACGGCCGGCTCGTGGTGGGCCTGCCGGGCAACCCGTTCGCGGCCCTGGCCGCCTCGCTGACGCTGCTCGCCCCGATCCTGCGCGAGCTGACCGGGACGCCGGCGGCCGTGGAGACGAGCGCGCTGCACGGGGTCGTGCACCCGCATCCCCGTGACACCCGGCTGGTTCCGGTGCTCGGATCCGAGCGGGGAGCGATTCCCGTGGGACACGATCGGCCGGGCTCTTTGTGGGGTGCGGCCCTGGCCGAGGCCCTTGCGGTGGTCCCTCCGGGGTGGTCAGGAGAGCGGGTCGAGCTGATCGAGTTGCCCCCTGGGGTCTAGACAGGCCCATCGCGAGGGGGTAACCATTGCGTTCATACGGTATGCAGTATGCGGAAGACAGTGGGCAGTTCAGTCGCCGGGAAAGGGTGGCATGATGTCGGAAACGATCTCTGGCGGTCATCTCGTAGCCAAGGCACTCAAGGCCGAGGGCGTGGACGTGATCTACACGCTCTGCGGCGGCCACATCATCGATATCTACGACGGCTGCGTCGATGAGGGCATCGAGGTCATCGACGTACGCCATGAGCAGGTGGCCGCGCACGCCGCGGACGGTTACGCGCGCATCACCGGCAAGCCCGGCTGCGCGGTCGTCACCGCCGGGCCGGGCACGACGGACGCCGTCACCGGCGTGGCCAACGCCTTCAGGGCGGAGAGCCCGATGTTGCTCATCGGCGGTCAGGGGGCGCTGAGCCAGCACAAGATGGGCTCGCTGCAGGACCTCCCGCACGTCGACATGATGACCCCGATCACCAAGTTCGCGGCCACGGTGCCCAGCACGGAACGGGTGGCCGACATCGTGTCGATGGCCTTCCGCGAGTGCTACCACGGCGCTCCCGGGCCGTCGTTCCTGGAGATCCCGCGCGACGTGCTCGACGCGAAGGTGCCGGTCGAGAAGGCGCGCATCCCCGAGGCCGGCCACTACCGGGCCTCCACCCGCCAGCAGGGCGACCCCGAGGCCATCGAGCGGCTGGCGGACCTGCTCGCGCACTCCGAGAAGCCGTGCATCCTGCTCGGCAACCAGGTCTGGACGTGCCGCGCCACGGACGCGGCCATCGACTTCGTCAGGGCTCTGAACGTGCCCGCGTACATGAACGGCTCCGGCCGCGGCACGCTCCCGCCCGGCGACCCGCACCACTTCCAGCTCAGCCGCAGGTACGCCTTCACCGAGGCCGACCTGATCATCATCGTCGGCACCCCGTTCGACTTCCGGATGGGCTACGGCAAGCGCCTGTCGCCGACGGCCAAGGTCGTGCAGATCGACCTCGACTACCGCACGGTCGGCAAGAACCGCGACATCGACCTCGGGATCGTCGGCGACGCCGGCCTCATCCTGGCGGCGACGGCCCAGGCCGCCAGCGGCCGGGTCGAGAACGGCGCCGCCCGCCGCAAGGAGTGGCTGGAGGAGCTGCGCGCGGTCGAGACCAAGGCGTACGAGAAGCGCCTGCCCCGCCAGCTCTCCGACGCCCAGCCGATCGACCCGTACCGCCTCGTGCACGAGATCAACGAGTTCCTGACCGAGGACACGATCTACATCGGCGACGGCGGCGACATCGTCACCTTCTCCGGCCAGGTCGTGCAGCCGAAGTCGCCGGGCCACTGGATGGACCCGGGCCCGCTGGGCACGCTCGGCGTCGGCATGGCCTTCGCGATGGCCGCCAAGCAGGCCCGCCGCGACAAGGAGGTGCTGTGCCTGTTCGGCGACGGCGCCTTCAGCCTGACCGGCTGGGACTTCGAGACCATGGTCCGCTTCGATCTGCCGTTCATCGGGGTCATCGGCAACAACTCCTCGATGAACCAGATCCGCTACGGCCAGGCCGCCAAGTACGGCGAGGACCGCGCCCGCGTGGGCAACACGCTCGGCGACATCCGCTACGGGGAGTTCGCCAAGCTCCTCGGCGGCTACGGCGAGGAGGTGCGCGACCCGGCCGAGATCCGTCCCGCCCTTGAGCGGGCCAGGCAGTCGGGCAAGCCCTCCCTGATCAACGTCTGGGTCGACCCAGAGGTGTACGCCCCCGGAACCATGAACCAGACCATGTACAAGTAGGGGAAAGCTTGAGATGAAGGCTCTCGAAGGTGTTCGCGTCCTCGACATGACCCACGTCCAGTCGGGTCCGTCGGCCACCCAGCTGCTCGGCTGGCTGGGCGCCGACGTGATCAAGCTGGAGGCGCCGACCGGCGACATCACCCGGCAGCAGCTGCGCGACGTGCCAGACGTCGACAGCCTCTACTTCACGATGCTCAACTGCAACAAGCGCAGCATCACCCTCAACATGAAGAGCGAGCGGGGCAAGGAGATCTTCACCGAGCTGGTGAAGAACGCCGACATCCTGGTGGAGAACTTCGGTCCTGGCGCGGTGGACCGCATGGGCTTCTCCTGGGATCGCCTCCAGGAGCTCAACCCCCGCCTCATCTACGCCTCGATCAAGGGCTTCGGCCAGGGCAAGTACGCCAAGTTCAAGGCGTACGAGGTGATCGCCCAGGCCATGGGCGGCTCGATGAGCACCACGGGCTTCGAGGACGGCCCGCCGATGGCCACCGGAGCCCAGATCGGCGACTCGGGCACCGGCATCCACGTGGTGGCCGGCATCCTGGCCGCCCTCTACCAGCGGGGCCAGACCGGCCGCGGCCAGCGCGTACAGGTGGCCATGCAGCACGCCGTGCTGAACCTGTGCCGCGTCAAGCTGCGCGACCAGCAGCGCCTGGCGCACGGCCCGCTGCGCGAATACCCCAACAAGACGTTCGGCGACGAGGTGCCGCGCTCCGGCAACGCCAGCGGCGGCGGCCAGCCGGGCTGGGCGGTGCGCTGCGCTCCCGGCGGCCCGAACGACTACATCTACGTGATCGTCCAGCCGGTCGGCTGGAAGCCGATCTCGGCCATCATCGGCCGGCCGGAGCTGGCAGACGACCCCGAGTGGGCGACGCCGGAGGCGCGGCTGTCGAAGCTGGACAAGATGTTCCAGCTCATCGAGGAGTGGACGATCCGGCACGACAAGTGGACGGTGCTCGACCGGCTCAACGCCGAGAACATCCCCTGCGGGCCGATCCTGTCCACCAAGGAGCTGGTGGAGGACCAGAGCCTGCGCGAGGAGGGCATCGTCGTCTCGGTCGACCACCCCGAGCGCGGCGAGTTCGTCACCGTGGGCAGCCCCCTGCAGCTGTCGGACTCGCCGGTGGACGTGCGCACGCCACCGCTGCTCGGCGAGCACAACCACGAGATCTACGGCGAGCTCGGTGTAAGCGCGGACGAGCTGGTGGAACTCAAGTCGAACGGAGTAATTTAGTGGGCCCCAGGGAAGTCATCGAGAAGGCGCTCGCCGAAGGGCGCACGGCCCTGACGGCCCCCGAGGGCCGCGAGCTCTGCCAGGCGTACGGCATCGCCACCCCCGGCGAGGGCCTGGCCGGCTCGGCCGACGAGGCCGCCCGGCTGGCGAGCGAGATCGGGTTCCCGGTCGTCCTCAAGATCGTCTCGCCGGACATCCTGCACAAGACGGACGCCGGCGGCGTGCTCGTCGGGCTGAAGAGCGCCGAGGAGGTACGCGCCGGCTACGACACGATCCTGACCAACGCCCGCGCCTACAACCCCGACGCGAAGATCGACGGCATCCAGGTGCAGCAGCTGGTCGGCGGCGGTCACGAGGTCATCGTGGGCGCGGTCACCGACCCGACCTTCGGCAAGGTCATCGCGTTCGGCCTGGGCGGTGTCCTGGTTGAAGTACTTAAGGACGTAACCTTCCGTCTTGCCCCGGTTTCGGGCGATGATGCGCTGAAGATGCTGGACGACATCAGGGCGGCGGAAGTGCTCCGCGGGGTCCGGGGGGCGGAACCCGCCAACCGGGAGGCCCTGGCGGCGCTGATCGAGCGCGTCGGCCGGCTCGTCACCGACATCCCCGAGATCGTCGAGGTGGACCTCAACCCCGTCTTCGCCGACGCGAACGGCGCGGTCGCCGCCGACGTGCGCGTCATCATCGGGACCCCGCAGCCCGAGGTCACCCGGCTGCCGCGCGAGGAGATCCTGCGGCAGATGAACCGGATCTTCAAGCCGCGCTCGGTCGCCGTCATCGGCGCCTCCGCCGAGGACGGCAAGATCGGCAACTCGGTCATGAAGAACCTCATCAACGGCGGCTACCAGGGGCAGATCTACCCGATCAACCCCAAGGCCGACGAGATCATGGGGCTCAAGGCGTACAAGAGCGTCACCGACGTGCCCGGCGACGTGGACGTGGCCGTCTTCGCCATCCCGGCCAAGTTCGTCGCCCCCGCCCTGGAGGAGGTCGGCCAGAAGGGTGCGGCGGGCGCCGTCATGATCCCGTCCGGGTTCGCCGAGACCGGGAACGTGGAGGGCCAGAAGGAGATCGTCGAGATCGCCCGCAGGCACGGCGTGCGCATGCTCGGGCCGAACATCTACGGCTACTACTACACGCCGGAGAACCTCTGCGCCACCTTCTGCACCCCGTACGACGTGCGCGGCAGCGTGGCGCTGACCTCGCAGAGCGGCGGCATCGGGATGGCCATCCTGGGCTTCAGCCGCACCTCGAAGATGGGCGTCTCGGCCATCGTCGGCGTCGGCAACAAGGCCGACGTGGACGAGGACGACCTGCTCACCTTCTTCGAGCAGGACGACAACACCAAGGCCGTGGCCATGCACCTGGAGGACCTCAAGGACGGCCGCGGCTTCGTCGAGGCCGCCCGCCGGGTCGTCAAGGAGAAGCCGGTCATCGTGCTCAAGGCCGGCCGCACCGCGATGGGCGCGCGGGCCGCGGGCTCGCACACCGGCGCGCTGGCCGGCGACGACAAGGTCTACGACGACATCCTGCGCCAGGCGGGGGTGGTGCGCGCGCCAGGGCTCAACGACATGCTCGAATACGCCCGCGCGCTGCCGATCCTGCCCGCGCCCAAGGGCGAGAACGTCGTCATCATCACCGGGGCGGGCGGTTCGGGCGTGCTGCTCTCCGACGCCATCGTGGACGCCGGGCTGACCCTCATGGACATCCCCGACGACCTGGACGCGGCCTTCCGCGCCTACATCCCGCCGTTCGGCGCGGCGGGCAACCCCATCGACATCACCGGCGGCGAACCCCCCTCGACCTACGAGAACACGGTCCGCCTCGGCCTCCAGGACGACCGCATCCACGCGCTCGTCCTGGGCTACTGGCACACGATCGTGACGCCGCCGATGGTCTTCGCCGAGCTCATCGCGAGAGTGGTCGCGGAGGAGCGGGCGAAGGGCAACACCAAGCCGGTCGTGGCATCGCTCGCCGGCGACACCGAGGTTGAGGAGGCCAGCGAGTACCTGTTCGAGCATGGCGTGGTCGCGTACCCGTACACGACGGAGAAGCCCGTGGCGGTCCTAGGTGCGAAGTACCGCTGGGCCAGGGCAGCCGGGCTGTTGCGCTAAGAGCCGAGCGCGACAGCAGCAGGCGAGGGGGCTTATTCGGGGCGCACGAGGAAGGCAACAACCCCCCAGGAGGTCCGTAGGTGGACACATCGAACACACCACCGGCGACGGCCACGCCGCCGGTCGAGGATGAACGAGTATGGAAAGCGGGCCGGCTTGAGCCGATGCCCATCAGGAAGCTCCCCGACGCGCCTCCCTCGGTGCACATTCTCGGGCCGACGGTGTTCCTCGTCGCCCTGGGCGTGGGCATGGGCGAGTCGTACATGTGGCCCCGTCTGGTCCTGCTGTTCGGACCGGAGATCCGGTGGCTGTTCCTGATCGGCGTCACCTTGCAGGCCGTGGTGATGCTGGAGATGGCCCGTTACGCCATGGCCACGGGGGAGAGCATCTTCTCCGGCGCGGCCAGGGTGTTCAAGCCGCTGATGTGGTTCTTCTTCATCGTGGCGATCGCCGTCTACATCTGGCCGGGCCACCTGTCGGCGGGAGCGGCGGCGTTCGAGGAGATCACCGGAATACCCTGGGTGGTGACCGCGGTCGCCGGGCTGATCCTCGTCGGCGTGGTCTTCACCCTGGCGAAGGTGATCTACAACCTGCTCGAGAACGTGCTGTCGCTGCTCATCGGCGCTCTCGTGCTGGGCACGGCCGTGGTCGCGGCCATGGTCGGCTCGTGGAGCGACGTGGTCACCACGATCAGCGGCATGTTCTCCTTCGGCTACCTGCCGCCGGAGGCCATGTCGGCCGCGTGGTTCCCCGTCATCGTCGGGGCGTGCGCCTTCGCCGGCCCGTCGGGCATGCAGCAGATGTGGTACACGCTGCACCTGCGCGACTCCGGCGCCGGCATGGGCGTGCACCTGCCGAAGGTGCGCGGGCTGCGGCACGCGGGCGAGGAAGAGGAGATGCCCTCCCGCGGGTTCATGTTCGACACCGAGGACCCGGCCGAGATGGCGAAGTGGAAGGGGTGGCGGCGCTGGGTCACGTTCGACGCGCTGCTGCTGTTCTGGGGCGTCACCATGCTGGTCACGATCTCCTTCACGGTGATCGCCCAGTCGGCGGTGCGCCAGAACCCGGCCGTGCGCACGGCCATTCAGGGCGACGACCGGGAGGTGGCGCTGTCCGCGATGGCCGACGCCGTCTCGTCGGCGGGCAGCTCGGTTCTCGGGGCCGTCTTCCTCGGGTTCATCGCGCTGATCGGCCTGAACGCCACGCTCGGCCTGTTCGACTCCTTCTCCCGTGGCCAGGCCGACATGTCCTTCCACTTCGTCCCCGGGGCGAAGAAGCTGGGCATGTCGAAGCTGTACGGGATCTTCCTCTGGGGCGTCATCATCTTCGGCATCCTGATCCTGCTGTTCGGGCCGGCTGACGGGCCGAGCGGGATCCTGGACACGCTGGCGTTCCTGTCGACGTTCGCCATGGGCGCGTACTGCGTGACCCTGCTCCTGGTGAACAACCGCATGCTGCCGAAACCGATCAGGCCCAAGTGGTGGACCAACCTGATCATCGGCTTCGGCGCGGTGTTCTATCTCGGGATGCTGTTCTACAGCCTCTTCGCCTACGGCGTGGTCGTGGGCTGATGGGTGGACGGCACAGCCTCGAACTCGCCCTGCCAGGGGCGTCGATCGGAGCCGTAGCCGGTGCCATCGCCGGTGGGCTGACCCTGCTCGCGGGGCAGCCCACCGGGATGGCCGCGCTGGCTGCACTGGCGCTCGCCATGCCGCTCGGCCTCTTCGGCGGCCTGTACGGCATGCTGCTCGGTCACGGCGTCTTCCGGCCCGGCACCTTCGGGCCGGTGGGCCTGTACTGGATGGCCGCCTTCCCGGTGTCTCGGCTGGCTCAGGAGGTCCTGGCCCCGACGGGCGGCCTGGCCGAAGGGGTGCCGGCGTTCCTGGCCTACCAGGCGATGATCGCCCTCGGCTTCGCGATCGGCTTCCTCTGGATGCACGAGCGGCTCATGCCGCACTGGCTGGTACGCCGGGCCGGCGACAACCCGCTCGCCAAGGACCTGCTCGGCACGTACCTGCGCTTCGCCCGGGTGGTCGACAAGCGCAGAAACGCGCGGAAGGGGGCGCGTAGATGACGCCGGCGATGGAACTGCCGCTGTGGATCTGGCTGGCCACGATCGGCGGCTTCTGTGTCGTGCTCGCGTTCGACTTCTGGCTCGTGGCCCGCAACCCGCACGAACCCAGCTTCAAGGAGTGCGTGGGCTGGGTCTCCTTCTACGTGGGGCTGGCCGTGGCCTTCGGCGCCGGCCTGCTCCTGCTGTCCGGCCCGGCGCACGGAGGGGAGTTCTTCGCCGGGTGGATCACCGAGTACTCGCTCAGCGTGGACAACCTCTTCGTCTTTCTGCTGATCATGAGCAGGTTCCAGGTGCCCCGGCAGTACCGGCAGAAGGTGCTGCTCATCGGCATCATCCTGGCCCTCTTGATGCGCGGCGGCTTCATCGCGGCCGGCGCTGAGGCCGTCACCAGGTTCGACTGGCTCTTCTACGTGTTCGGCGCCTTCCTCGTCTACACCGCGTGGAAGCTGATCGGGCACGAGGACGAGGAGGCGGAGTTCTCCGAGAACCTCGCGCTGCGCACCGTGCGCAGGGTGCTCCCGACGACGGACACCTATCACGGCGCCCGCCTCACCGTGCACCACGGGCGCAGGATGGTCACCCCGATGCTCATCGTGATGGTCGCGATCGGCACCACCGACCTGCTGTTCGCGCTGGACTCGATCCCGGCCATCTTCGGGCTGACCAAGGAGCCGTACCTGGTCTTCACCGCCAACGCCTTCGCCCTCATGGGGCTGCGGCAGCTGTTCTTCCTGATCGGAGGACTGCTCGACCGGCTCGTCTACCTCAGCAAGGGGCTGTCGGTGGTGCTGGCCTTCATCGGCGTGAAGCTGATCATGGAGGCGCTGCACCACGACGGTGTGTCGTGGGCGCCGGAGATCCCGATCCTGGTGTCTCTGGGGGTCATCATCGGCACTCTCGCCGTGACCACGGTGCTGAGCCTGATCAAGTCGTCGCGCGACGCCAAGGCCGCGGCCAAGAAGGAGGCCGAGGAGGTGGAGCCGGCGCAGGTGGATTGACGTGGGCCGCGCGGGGGCGGTGGCTGCTCATGGGTGGCCGCCCCCCTGTCGCGGCTCATCGGCATGCGTGCCCGACATGGCCGCTCAGCGGCGCGTGTTGTCGCGCACGTCGTGCCGCTCGGCGCTCCACCGGCGCAGGTAGTGCTCCGCGTCCTGCGCGGAGTAGTGCTTCCTGAGCGCCGCACTGAGGCCGGCGCCGATGGTCCCGCCGTCCGCGGACTGGCCCAGGGGATCACCCAAGAGAAAGCGGATGAACGCCTTCATGTCGTGCACCTCCATTCGGTAACAGCTCCACCCTCTACCCGAGGTGTTTCGGAGCATGTGGACTTACGTGAACGCCGTGTCAAAACCCGGAAACCGCTGGTCGACCCCCGGACGGCGTGGTTCCGGGCGGCAGGTTTCCCGGCAGCTCGAACCCCGGGTGGGACCGGTCCAAGCCGGGTCGGCTCGGACGGGACCACCCGAGAGCTCCCACCGGTCCTGGTGGGACCGGCACAGAGGGGTCAGCCCAGGCGGCGCGGGCGGCGCCTGCGTACGGGCTTGGGCGCCGGCTCCGCCGGCTCGCCCTCCCGCTGCTCCATGTAGGAGGCCCGGGTGTGCTCGGTGTGATCGCGCATGATCTTGGCGGCCGTGCGCTCGTCACCGGCCTCGATGGCGTCGATCAGCGCGGTGTGCTCGTCCCAGGACGCCATGCCGCGCTGGCGGGCCACCGGCGTGTGGTACCACCGCACCCGCCTGGCCACCTGGGCGGCCAGCTCGGCCAGGACCTTGTTGCCCGACAGGTCCGTGACCAGGGCGTGCAGCTCGGAGTTGGTCGCCACCGCGTCGTCGACGTCGTCGGACTGCACGGCGGCGATGCCGCGCGCGCACAGCGCGCGCAGCCGCCTGACGCCCTCCTCGCCCGCGTGCTGCGCGGCGAGCCTGGCGGACTCGGTCTCCAGCAGCGTGCGCACGGCGAGCAACTGGTCGGCCTCCTCCACCGTCGGGACGTGCACGAACGCGCCCTGCCCCGGGTGGAGATCGACCCATCCCTCGCCGCTGAGCTGCTGCAACGCCTCGCGGACCGGCTGCCTGGAGACGCCGAGCAGCTCGGCCAGCTCACTCTCGACGAGATGCTGGCCTGGCTTGAGCTGGCCGGAGACGATGAGCTCTTGGATAGCCTCGATGACGCTCTCGCGGAGCGTCGTCGGGCGGGGAATCTTGGCGGCCGCCGTCTGACCGGCCTGATCCGACAGCAACATGGGACACGTCTCCAGGACAAGTTAAGGTTTTTGGTCGACTGCCTACAGCATACCGTGGAGGGGTTCTCCATGGTCGTGAGACTCATCACAGGGGGATATAACGGGGGGATTTTAGGGGGAATTCACCGAAGACCTCAGAGGGGGCCTCAGAAGGGGATGGTGGCGGGCAGGCCGGGGATGCGCAGCCGGGGCGTGGCCAGGGCCGGCAGGGCCGCGAGCGCGGCGGCGGCCAGCAGGGCGGCGCCGGGAGCGGCCAGCGCGACCAGGGCCAGCACGGCGGCCACCACTCCGGCCACGGCCTTGGCGCTGTAGACCACAGCGTGGATCTCCGTGGCCCGCTCGGTGCCGAAGAGTTCGCGTACGAGACTGGCCAGCAGGGGATAGAACGCGCCACCGCCGAGCCCCGCGGCGACGGCCCCGAGCCACAGCAGCGGGTTGCCCGCCGACGTCGTCCCTTGCACTGACGCGTTCTGGACGGCCACGGCCAGCAGGATCTGGCCGAGCGCGAGCGCGGCGAAGACGCCGGCCAGCACGCGGCGGCGGCCGAACCGCTCCGACGCCCGCACCGCCACCGAGCGCCCCGCGCCGTTCAGCGCCACGAGCAGGACCAGCGCGCCCCACGCGCCCGTGCCGGCCACGACGATCACGTCGAACACCGACACCGCCCCCGCGCACGTCAGCAGCAGGGCCAGGGCCGGCAGCGTACGGGTGCGCACCGCCTGGGCCAGCCCGAACTGCTTGACCGCCTCGGGGCTGGTGCGCAGCCGGGCGGCGTCGAGGGCGTGACTGCGCGGATCGACGTCGCCGGGCCACCAGCGGGCCGGCGGAAGCCGCAGGTGCCAGGCGGCCAGGCCGACGACGGCCGCGGCGAGCACGGCGCAGACCAGGAAGGCGGCGGACGTGGCGCCGGGGGCGATCCCGGTCCAGAGCAGCAGCGGCACGGCTCCGTAGCCGAAGGCGCCGGTGATCAGGCCGACCCGGGCGGCCGGGCGCTCGGGATACCAGGAGGAGACGACCTCGCCGCAGACCCCGTAGACCAGCCCGCCGCCGCTGGAACGCCTGGTGGACGGCCGGCCTCGTCGCGGTCGCGACCGCACACCCCAGAGACCACCCCCCCGCCGAGCCCGCCGAGCAGCGCGTACCCGATGAGTGCGGCGGGCCCGGGGGTGGTGAGGGCGGCGATGGCCAGGCCGAGGCCGCTCCCGCCCGCGCCGGCGGCCAGGCACGCCCGGACGCTCAGGCGCCCGCGCCGCACGAGGTGGAGCGCGGGCAGGGCGCCGGCGGCCTGGCAGGCGATCCACACCGCCAGCAGGGTCAGCCCGCCGGCGTCACGGGCGAGCAGGGCCGCGTAGCCGTACTGCAGGGGCGCGATGGCCGCCATGGCGGCCAGGGCCAGCCCGAACATGCGGGCACGGTCGGCCGGGACGGGTCCGGGGTAGTACGAACGCCCCCGCCAATCCTTAATTGCATTCTCCATACTGTATGGAATATCCCGCCGACCGACCCCTGTCGAGGCCCTAGACGAAGGATACTCCATACGGTATACCGTCTACAAAGGAGGCTCGAATGGACCTGTACGAGTACCAGGCGAAGGAGCTCTTCGGGCGTCACGGGATCCCCGTACCAGCCGGCGCGATCGCGACCACTCCGGCGCAGGCCGGCGAGATCGCGGCGGAGCTGGACGCGCCCGTGGTCATCAAAGCCCAGGTGAAGACCGGCGGGCGGGGCAAGGCGGGCGGGATCAGACCGGCGGCGGGCCCGGCCGCGGCCGCCACGGAAGCCGATCGCGTCATCGGAATGGACATCAAGGGGCACATCGCGCGCCGCGTGCTGGTGGAGGCCGCGACGGTCCCGTTCGAGGAGTACTACGCCGCCTTCCTGGTGGACCGGGCGGAGGGCACGTTCCTGGCCATGGTGTCGGCCCAGGGCGGCATGGAGATCGAGGAACTGGCCGCCACCGACCCCGACGCCATCGTGAGACTGCCGATCGACCCGGCGACGGGCGTGGACGCCGAGACCGCCAGGCTGCTGGCGGCCAAGGCCGGGCTGCCCGAGCAGACGGCCGAGGTGCTGGAGAAGCTGTGGCGGGTGCTGGTCGAGGAGGACGCGCTGCTCGTCGAGGTCAACCCGCTGATCTGCACCACCGACCAGCGGATCGTGGCGCTCGACGGCAAGGTCACCGTGGACGACAACGCCGGCTTCCGGCACGCGTGGGAGGGCTACGAGGAGAGCACGGACAGCCTTGAGGACCGAGCCAGGGCCAAGGGGCTCAACTACGTCAAGCTGGACGGCACCGTCGGCGTCATCGGCAACGGAGCCGGGCTGGTCATGAGCACGCTCGACGTGGTCGCGGGCGCGGGCGCCGACCCCGCCAACTTCCTCGACATCGGCGGTGGCGCCTCGGCCAAGGTCATGGCCGACGGGCTGGAGATCATCCTGGCCGACCCCGACGTGCGCTCGGTGCTGGTCAACGTCTTCGGCGGCATCACGGCGTGCGACGCGGTGGCGAACGGCATCGTCACCGCGCTCGAACTCCTCGGCGAGCGCGGCCACGGCAGGCCCATCGTCGTACGGCTGGACGGCAACAACGCCGAGGTGGGCCGGCGCATCCTCAGTGACGCCCGGCACCCGGCGGTGCGCCAGGTCTCCACCATGGACGGCGCCGCCGAGACGGCGGCTCGACTCGCGGCAGGTGCGTAAATGGCGATTTTTCTGACCAAGGACAGCCGGGTGCTCGTCCAGGGCATGACCGGCGCGGAGGGTACCCGGCACACCGCCCGCATGCTCGCCGCCGGCACCGACATCGTGGCCGGCGTGACGCCGGGCAAGGGCGGCACCTCGGTGGACTTCGGCGAGCGGACGGTGCCGGTGTTCGGCTCGGTCGCGGCGGCGGTCGCGGAGACCGGGGCCGACGTGTCGGTGATCTTCGTGCCGCCCCGGTTCACCGCCGCGGCCGTGCAGGAGGCGGTCGAGGCCGAGGTGCCGCTCTGCGTGGTGATCACCGAGGGCGTGCCCGTGCACGACGCCGTGCGCTTCCGCGCCCTGGCGAACGGCGGCCGCACCCGGATCATCGGGCCCAACTGCCCCGGCCTGATCAGCCCCGGCCAGTCGTCGGCCGGCATCATCCCCGCCGACATCACCTCGGCCGGGCGGATCGGGCTGGTCTCGAAGTCGGGGACGCTGACGTACCAGCTCATGTACGAGCTGCGCGACCTCGGCTTCTCCACCGCCGTCGGCATCGGCGGCGACCCCGTCATCGGGACCACGCACATCGACTGCCTTCAGGCGTTCCAGGACGATCCCGGCACCGACGCCATCGTGATGATCGGCGAGATCGGCGGCGACGCCGAGGAGCGGGCCGCCGCCTACATCGCCGCGAACGTGACCAAGCCCGTGGTCGCCTACGTGGCCGGGTTCACCGCCCCCGAGGGCAAGACGATGGGGCACGCGGGCGCGATCGTGTCCGGCTCGTCCGGCACCGCCCAGGCCAAGAAGGAGGCGCTGGAGGCGGTCGGGGTCCGCGTCGGGCGCACCCCTTCGGAGACGGCCCGCCTGATGCGCTCCGAGCTGAACCGCGTGCCGCGCGGGACCGGGACGTGAGCGCGGTGCGTTTCGACGTCAACCTCTCCATCCTGCTGACCGGCCTGCCGCTGCTGGAACGTCCGGCGGCGGCGGCCAAGGCCGGGTTCGACGCGGTCGAACTGTGGTGGCCGTTCGACTCACCCGATCCGGGCGCCGCCGAGCTGGGCGCACTCAGGAGCGCGATCGAGGAGGCCGGCGTGCGGCTGACCGGGCTCAACTTCGACGCCGGGGACATGGCGGCGGGCGAGCGCGGCCTGCTGGCCAGGCCCGGCGGCTCGGCCCGCTTCCAGGCCAACATCGACGTCGCGGTCCGGCTCGCGGGGGAGCTGGGCTGCACGGTGCTCAACGCCCTGTACGGCAACGACCCCGGCACCGACAGGGACCTGGCCGTGGCGAACCTGCGCCGAGCGGCCGACGCGGCGGCGGGCATCGGCGCGACCGTGGTGGTCGAGGCCCTCAACTCCTACGAGAACCCGGACTATCCGATCACCTCGTCGCAGGCGGCCTTCGAGCTGATCGACCAGGTGGACCGGCCCAACGTGGCCTTCCTGGCCGACCTCTACCACCTGCACCGGATGGGCGAGGACGTGCTCGCGCTCATCGACGGGCACAGCGCGCGCTTCGGGCACGTGCAGATCGCCGACGACCCCGGCAGGGGACGGCCGGGGACCGGGGACATGCCGTACCCGGAGATCCTCGCCCGGCTGGAGGCGGCGGGCTACCGCGGCCACGTCGGCCTGGAGTACCGGCACGAGGGGCCGGACGCGTTCGACTGGAGGCAGGAATGAACATCGGGTTCGTCGGCTTGGGGATCATGGGCAGCCCGATGGCGGCCAACCTCCTCAAAGCCGGATATGTCGTTACCGGTTATGACGTGAGCGCCGCCCGCGTCGAACAGCTCGCGGAGCTGGGCGGCAAGCCCGCCACCGGCGTCGTGGACGCGGTCGCGGGCGCCGACGTGGTGATCACCATGCTCCCCGACTCCCCCCAGGTCGAGGAAGTGGCCCCGCTCGTCGTCGAGTACGGCAAGCCCAACCTGCTCTACGTCGACATGAGCACCATCAGGCCCGAGACCTCCCGCCAGGTCGCCCTGCGGGCCGAGGCGGCCGGCGTACGGGCGCTGGACGCCCCCGTGAGCGGCGGCGAGCGCGGCGCGATCGACGGCACCCTGTCGATCATGGTCGGCGGCGAGGCTGAGGACTTCGAGGCCGCCGCGCCCGTCCTGGGCCGGCTCGGCACCACCGTCGTGCACGTCGGCCCCGCCGGCTCGGGCCAGACCGTCAAGGCGGCCAACCAGCTCGTCGTGGGCGGCATCTACGGCCTGGTGGCGGAGGCGATCGTGCTGCTCGAAGCCTCGGGGGTGGACGCGGGGCCCGGCCTGGACGTGCTCGCCGGCGGCCTGGCCGGCTCCCGCATCCTCGACCTCAAGCGGCACACCATGCTCAAGCGGGAGTTCGCCCCAGGATTCCGCATCGACCTGCACCACAAGGACATGGGCATCGCCGTCGCCGCCGCCCGCGAGGCCGGGGTCAGCCTGCCGCTCACCGGCCAGGTCGCCCAGCTCGTGGCCGCGGCCAGGGCCCAGGGCCACGGCTCGCTCGACCACTCCGCCCTGCTCAAGGTGATCGAAAGGCTGAACGGATGAAGAAGGTGCCCTGCATGGAGGCAGTGGTGTCGGTGCTGGAGTCGGAGGGCGTGGACACCGTCTTCGGCATCCCCGGCGCGGCCATCCTGCCGCTCTACGCCGCGCTCCAGAACAGCTCGATCCGGCACATCACCGTACGGCACGAGGAGGGCGGCACCCACGCGGCCGACGGGTGGGCCAGGGTCACGGGGAACGTCGGCGTCTGCATCGGCACCTCGGGCCCCGCGGGCACGAACATGATCACCGGTCTCTACACCGCGCTCGCCGACTCCATCCCCATGATCTGCGTCACCGGGCAGGCCATGACCTCCAAGCTGCACCAGGAGGCGTTCCAGGCGGTCGACATCGTGGAGATCGCCCGGCCGGTGACCAAGTGGGCGGTGCAGCTCAAGGAGCCGGCGCAGGCGCCGTGGGTGTTCAGGGAGGCGTTCAGGCGGGCCCGCTCCGGCCGGCCGGGACCCGTGCTCATCGACCTGCCGATCGACGTCCAGCGCGGCCTGTGCCTGTACGACCCCGACGTGGACGCGCCGCTGCCCGTCGAGGTGCCGCAGCCGCTGCCCAGGGCGGTGAGCGCGGCCATGGACCTGCTGGAGGAGGCCAGGCGGCCGATCATCCTGGCCGGCGGCGGCGTGATCGGCGCCGAGGCGTGCGACGAGCTGCGCGCGCTGGCCGAGCACCTTCAGATCCCCGTGCAGGTGACGCTCATGGGCAAGGGCGCCTTCCCCGAGGACCACCCGCTCTTCGCCGGCATGGCCGGTATCCAGACGCAGACGCGGTGGGGCAACGCCGCGTTCCTGGAGAGCGACCTGGTCCTCGCCGTGGGGGCCAGGTTCGGCGACCGGCACACCGGCGACCTCGACGTCTACCGGCGCGGGCGCAAGTTCGTGCACGTGGACATCGACCCGTTGCAGATCGGCCGGGTCTTCCAGCCCGATCTCGGCGTCGTCGGCCACGCCAGGCCCGTGCTGGCCGCGCTGCGCGACGAGGCCCGCCGCAGGAGCGAGCCGCGCGACGCGGGCAAGTGGGTGCGCAAGGTCGGAGAGCTGCGCGGCACGCTGGGGCGCAGGGACGACTTCGACGACGTGCCGATCAAGCCGCCCAGGGTGTTCAAGGAGATCAACGACTACTTCCCGAGGGACACCACGTTCGTCACCGCGATCGGGCTCTACCAGATCTGGTCGGGCCAGTTCCAGACGACGTACCTGCCGCGCCGCTACCTGGTCTGCGGGCAGGCCGGGCCGCTGGGCTGGGAGGTGCCGGCCGCCATGGGGGTCAAGCTGGCCCATCCGGAACGGCAGGTCGTGGCGGTGGTCGGCGACTACTCCTTCCAGTTCCTGATGGAGGAGGTGGCGGTGGCGGCGCAGTACCGGATCCCGTTCGTCATCGTCATGATCAACAACGAGTACCTGGGGCTCATCAGGCAGGCGGAGATTCCGTACGACATGAACTACGCCGTGGACCTGCACTACGGCGAGGGCGGCATCGACCACGTCAAGGCCATGGAGGCGTTCGGCTGCCCGGCGCGCCGGGTCGAGCTGCCCGGCGACATCCGCGACGCGCTGGCCTGGGCGAGCGCGGAGGCGGCGCGCGAGCGGCTGCCGGTGCTGGTCGAGGTGATGGTCGAACGCGAGGCGAACGCCGCCATGGGCCCGTCCCTGGAGGCGATCAAGGAGTTCGAGCCGCTGCCCGAGCTCATCACCGCCGACTGGTCCGACTGAGGAGGGATGCACATGCGGCTCAAGCCGGGCACATCCTGGCGGGACGCCTACGAGCAGTGCTGCTCGGCGGCCCCCGAGGCCTTCCACGACGACCGGGTGCTGAACCACTGGGGCGGAATCTGGCACCGCGACGGACGCCCGGTGCCGGCGTTCTCGCCCCTGGACGGCACCGCCATCGCCGGCCTGCCCCGGCTGGACCGGGCGGGCGCGGGCCGCGCGGTGGCGGGCGCCGTCGAGGAGCACAACCGCTGGCGCTACCTGCCGCTCGCCGAGCGCAAGGCGATGGTGTCGGCGGCGGTGGAGTCCATGGCGGCGCACCGCGACCTGCTGGCCCTGCTGCTGGTCTGGGAGATCGGCAAGCCGTGGAAGACGGCCCGCGCCGACGTGGACCGCTGCCTGGACGGCGTGCGCTGGTACGTCGGCGAGATCGACCGCATGGTCGAGGGCCGGGTGCCGCTGCCAGGACCGGTCAGCAACATCGCGAGCTGGAACTACCCGATGAGCGTGCTCATGCACGCCATGCTGATCCAGGCGCTGGCCGGCAACGCGGTGATCGCCAAGACGCCCACCGACGGCGGGCTGTGCTGCCTCACCCTGGCCTGCGCCCTGGCCGTCCGTGAGGGGCTGCCGTTCACGCTGGTGAGCGGGGGAGGGGCGGAGCTGTCGCCGGCGCTGGTGGCCGGGCGCTCGCTCGGGTGCGTCTCGTTCGTGGGCGGCAGGGACGCCGGGGCCAAGGTGGCCACCTCACTGGCCGACCTCGGCCGCCGGCACGTGCTGGAGCAGGAGGGGCTCAACTGCTGGGGCGTGTGGGAGTACGGCGACTGGGACCTGCTCACGAGGCAGATCAGGGCGTCCTTCGACTACGCCAAGCAGCGCTGCACCGCCTACCCGCGCTTCGTCGTGCAGCGCTCGCTCTTCCCCGAGTTCCTGGCCGCCTACCTCCAGGCCGTGGGCTCGCTGCGCTTCGGGCATCCGCTGGCGGTGGCCGATCCGGACGACCCGCTGCCTGAGCTGGACTTCGGGCCGCTGGTCAACGCCTCGAAGGCCAAGGAACTGGCCGACCAGGTGGACGAGGCGGTGGCCAGGGGCGGCGTGCCGATCCATCGGGCGTCCCTGGAGTCCGGACACTTCCTCCCCGGACAGGATATTTCCGCTTACTTTGCGCCGACGGCGCTGCTCAACCCGCCGCCCTCCTCACCCCTCCACCACGCCGAGCCGTTCGGCCCGGTCGACACGATCGTGCTGGTGGACACGGAGGCGGAGCTGCTGGCCGCGATGAACGCCAGCAACGGCGCGCTGGTGGCCACCCTGTCCTGCGAGCGGGAGGAGACCTTCGCCCGGCTCGCGCCCGAGATCCGCGCGTTCAAGGTCGGCCACAACAGGCCGCGCTCGCGCGGGGACAGGGAGGAGCTCTTCGGCGGGCTCGGCGCGTCGTGGCGCGGCGCGTTCGTCGGCGGCGACCTGCTCGTCCGCGCCGCCACGAGCGGCGGGGACGGCGAGGCCGAGCGCCTGCCGGGCAACTTCCCCCACTACACCCTGCTCCCGTGACACGGAATTATTGACGGGCAGGCTCAGAGACGGGCTGACGGGCTCAGAAGGCCCCGAAGCGGGTCGCCACGAGCAGGACGAGAAACGTCAGCATGGCGACCCGCAACAGCTTGCCGCCCACCCCCAGGGACGGCCACGACAGGTAGGCCAGCCACCCGATGAACGCGAGCACCGGCAGCACGGCCACGCCACCTAGCGGATTGGCCACGGCGAACCCGACCAGCAGCAGGATCACCAGGAGGACCGGCGCCACCCACCGGGGCACCTGGGTGAACAGGAACGTCATCGGCACGGCGCTGCGCCGCTCCACCGCCGCGCGCAGGCCGGTCGCGCCGGGCGTGAAGAACTGCTCGCCCTGCGGGATGGGACGCTTGCCGCCGCGCTTGTTCTGAGGGGCCACATCCAGAGCCTACGGGAGATGGGGCGCCATGGGGGATGAGCGCCTTTAGGCTGGTCGGGTGCTCGCCGTGATCCGATACACCGTCCCAGAGTCCCAGTCGCAGGACTTCGTCAAGCAGGGCCACACGATTCTCGACACGTTCGCCACCCAGCCGGGCTACCAGCGGGGCAGGCTGGCCCGCTCGGTGGACGAGCCCAATCTATGGGCGCTGGTGTCGGAATGGGAGGGCGCGGGGTTCTACCGCAGAGCGCTTTCCGCGTCCAGGATGGTGATGTATCCGCTGATGATCCTCATGGTCCATGAACCCAGCGCGTACGAGGACGTCTACCTCCGCGACGGGGCATAGCCCCAGTCGCGCGCGAGAGCGGCGCCCGTCCCCTAAGCTGGGATCTCACCGATTTCACTCGCCGACCTCCAGCCGGAAAGAGAACCAACCAAATGGCACGACGCACCGACGTCATGGACACCATCGTCAGCCTCGCCAAACGCCGCGGGCTCGTCTACCCGTCGAGCGAGATCTACGGCGGACTGCGCGCGTCGTGGGACTACGGTCCTCTGGGCGTCGAGCTGAAGAACAACGTCAAGCGGCAGTGGTGGCTGTCGATGGTCCAGTCGCGCGACGACGTGGTGGGCCTCGACTCCTGCGTCATCCTGGCCCCCGAGGTGTGGCGGGCCAGCGGCCACGTCGACACCTTCACCGACCCGCTGACGGAGTGCCTGTCCTGCCACAAGCGCTTCCGCGCCGATCACCTCATCGAGGCCTACGAGGAGAAGAACGGCAAGGAGCCCGAGGGCGGCCTGGCCGGCATCACCTGCCCCAACTGCGGCAACAAGGGCACCTTCACCGAGCCCCGGCAGTTCAGCGGCCTGCTCAAGACCTACCTCGGCCCGGTCGAGGACGAGTCGGGCCTGGCCTACCTGCGGCCCGAGACCGCGCAGGGCATCTTCATCAACTACCTCAACGTGCAGCAGTCGGCGCGCAGGAAGATCCCGTTCGGCATCGGCCAGATCGGCAAGTCGTTCCGCAACGAGATCACGCCGGGCAACTTCATCTTCCGCACCCGCGAGTTCGAGCAGATGGAGATGGAGTTCTTCGTCAAGCCGGGCAGCGACGAGGAGTGGCACCAGTACTGGATCGACGAGCGCTTCCGCTGGTACTCCGACCTGGGCATCAACAAGGACAACCTGCGCCTTTACGAGCACCCCAAGGAGAAGCTCTCCCACTACTCCAAGCGCACGGTCGACGTCGAATACCGCTTCAACTTCACCGGCTCGGAGTGGGGCGAGCTTGAGGGCATCGCCAACCGCACCGACTTCGACCTGACCGCCCACTCCAAGGCGTCGGGCACCGACCTCAGCTTCTTCGAGCAGGACACGGGCGAGCGTTACGTCCCCTACGTCATCGAGCCGGCGGCCGGTGTCGACCGCGCCACGCTGACGTTCCTGCTCGACGCCTACAGCGAGGACGAGGCGCCCAACGCCAAGGGCGTGCTGGAGAAGCGCACGGTCATGCGGCTCGACCACCGGCTCGCGCCGGTCAAGGCCGCGGTGCTGCCGCTGTCGCGCAACGCCGACCTCTCGCCGAAGGCCCGCGACCTGGCCACCCAGCTGCGCCGCCGGTGGAACGTGGAGTTCGACGACGCGGGCGCGATCGGCCGCCGCTACCGCCGCCAGGACGAGATCGGCACGCCGTTCTGCATCACGGTCGACTTCGACACCCTTGAGGACCACGCGGTGACCATCCGCGAGCGTGACTCGATGGCCCAGGAGCGCATCTCCATCGACGGGGTGGACGCCTACCTTCGCCAGCACCTCAACGACTGATCCACGCTTGACCTGACGGGCCGCTCGCCGACTTCTCGGTGGGCGGCCCGTCGGCGTGTGCGCCGCGTTCCGGTCGCGCCGTCCGTCCGGGCGAGAGTGTGCTGCGGGCCAAGTCGTCAAATGTTTGACCGGATGTGGCCGTCATGATTGACAAGTCCCCCGGCAAACGCGGACATTGCGGGCATCCTTTGCGGCAATTCGGGGGCTGACTCTTCGGAGGCGCGATGAAGCGCGCACTGATCATGTTCGCCGGCATGCTTCTGTTACTCGGCTCGTTCACCATCCCGCCCGCCTCGGCGGTGCCGAAACCACCCCAGAGCGGGCCCGACGGCGTCTTCGTCTACAGCGGTGAGCTCACCGCCGGCCAACTGGCCAAGCTGGTCGCCGCGGGCGTGGACCGCGAGGAGATGCGGATCGTCAAACGGGCGGACGGCAAGGTCACCGTCGAGGTGATCCTGGCCTCCGCGCTGGCCGACTCCCTCGCCGGCCAGGGCGTCACCCTCCGCGCCCAGAACACCGCCGCCCGCCGGTCACTCCAGGCGGACGGGGTCTTCAAGCGGTACGCGGGCGCCGGAGGCATCCGCGAGGAGATCGTCGCGGCGGCCAACGCCAAGCCGGGCATCGCCAAGGTCGTCGACCTCGGCAACAGCCTCAACGGCACGCCGATCACCGCGATCAAGGTGACCAGGAACGCCAGGACCCTGGGCGACGGCAAGCGCCCGGCCATGCTGTACGCGGCCGCGCAGCACGCCCGCGAGTGGATCACGCCCGAGATGGTGCGGCGCCTGCTGCACCACTTCCTCAACGGCTACGGCGCCGACGCCGAGCTGACCAAGCTGATCGACACCACCGAGCTGTGGTTCCTGCCGGTCGCCAACCCCGACGGCTACGACTACACCTTCACCCCCGACAACCGTCTGTGGCGCAAGAACCTGCGCGACAACGACGGCGACGGGCAGCTCACCAGCAACGACGGCGTGGACCTCAACCGCAACTTCTCCTACAAGTGGCGCTACGACGACGAGGGCTCCTCCAGCCTCGTCTCCAGCCAGACCTACCGCGGTGCCGCCGCCCAGTCGGAGCCCGAGACCGTGGCGCTGGACAACCTGGCCAAGCGGGTGCGGTTCACGTACCTGCTGAACTACCACTCGGCCGCCATGCTGCTGCTGTACGGGGTCGGCTGGCAGCAGGCCACCCCGTCGCCCGACGACCTGATCTTCGAGGCCCTGCTGGGCGATGACGCCAACCCCGCGGTCCAGGGCTACGACCCCGACATCGGCGCCGAGCTCTACACCACCAACGGCGAGCTCGACGGGCACATGACGAACGTGCGGAAGATCATGTCCATCACGCCCGAGATGTCCACCTGCGAGGACGCCGTCGAGCGTGACCCGAACGACGAGTGGACGCTGGCGGACTGCGCGGGCGGCCTCGGCTTCACCTTCCCCGACAGCGAGGCGCTCATCCAGGACGAGTTCCTGCGCAACGTGCCGCTGGCGCTGGCCGCGGCCAAGTCCGTGCACACTCCCGACAGGCCGGTCTCCGTGGTCGGGCGCACCGTGCCCGACTTCCAGCCCGACTCCTTCTCCGTCTCGTACGGCGACCCGCAGCCGGTGGCGGTCACCGCCCGCCGGTCCCTGCGCGACAAGGTGCTGCGCTACCGCATCAACGGCGGCCCCGCGCGGGTCAAGCCGCTGAGCGAGTGGAAGGGCGGCGAGCGCTACGGTGGCGAGAACGACCTGTACTTCGCCGAGTACCGCGCCACCGTGACCGGCGCGCGACCGGGTGACCGGGTCGAGGTCTGGTTCCAGGGCGTCAAGCCCGGCGCCGGCGTCGTCTCCAGCGAGCACTTCACCTACCGGCTGGCCAAGAAGCCGTCGGCCAAGGTGCTGGTGCTGGCCAACGAGGACTACACCGGCTTCAACCCGGACTATCCGGACAGCGTGACGGCGCCCAAGTACGCCACCCGGTACAAGCAGGCCCTCCAGGCCGCCGGGTACTCCTCGGAGACGTGGGACGTGGACGCCCAGGGCGTGCCGCACCACCTCGGCGTGTTGTCGCACTTCAAGGGCGTGGTGTGGGAGCTGGGCGACAACCGGCTGTCCATGGACCAGCAGGACGTGGTCACTGTGACCCCGCTCGGCGACCTGCCGGACGCCGACGTCAAGCGCTCGCAGCAGGACCTGACCATCGCCGTCCGCGACTACCTGAACGAGGGGGGCAAGCTCCTCTACACCGGCGAGACCGCCGCGTACTACGGCATTCTCGAC
This sequence comes from Nonomuraea maheshkhaliensis, assembly GCF_039529435.1. NCBI lineage: Bacteria > Bacillati > Actinomycetota > Actinomycetes > Streptosporangiales > Streptosporangiaceae > Nonomuraea > Nonomuraea maheshkhaliensis. Next base: position 3,108 of record NZ_BAAAMU010000024.1, on the reverse strand, counting down.
ACCATCGTCGGCGGCATCTACTACGGCATCGACGGCGACCCTGACGGCGACTGCGTGGTCACCACCATCCAGGGGCTGTTCGACGAGTGCCTGCTGCTGGCCGACGACTTCACCCAGTACTACATGGGCCTGGCCGGACGGCTGCCGCGGGCCAACCCGAGCGGCTTCACCGGCACCGGCCCGCTGGCCGGGACCAGCGGCACGTTCGGCGGCCCGGCCACGGTGGACAACCCGGTGGACGAGGCGGGCGTGCTGTTCCCCATGGGCGCGGACTTCCCGAGGTTCACCGGCACCCCGGCCGCCGACTACGCGCTCGGCGCCCCGGGACCGTTCGACCCCGTCGAAGGCGCCTGGTACATGGCCGGGCCGCACGCCGACGACTCGTACATGCGGCTGACCAGGACGATCGACCTGGGCTCCGTGACGGCGGCGCAGCAGCCGCGGCTGGCCTTCCAGCTCTCCTTCGACACCGAGCCCGGCTACGACAACGTCATCGTCGAGGCCCACACGGTCGGCCAGGAGAACTGGACCACGCTGCCCGACCTCAACGGCGGCACCGACACCGGCGTCCCGTCCGAGTGCGAGGCCGATTTCTACCTGGACGAGCACCCGTGGCTGGAGCACTACCTGACCCGCGGCAACCCCTGTCAGCCCGCGGGGAGCAGCGGGTCCTGGAACCGGTTCACCGGCGACTCGGGCGGCTGGCAGCAGGTGGCGTTCGACCTGTCCGCCTACGCCGGGCAGCAGGTCGAGGTGTCGATCAGCTACGTGACCGACCCCGCCACCGGCGGCGTCGGCGCGTTCGTGGACGACACCCGGCTGACCACGACCGGCGGCACCACCCAGGCCGAGGGCTTCGAGACCGGGCTCGGCGCCTGGGCGACCCCCGGTCCTCCGGCGGGCAGCCCGACCGGCGGCGGCGACTTCGTCCGCGCCTCCGCCGACCGGACGGCGGCCGTGACCACCAAGGACACGGTGCTGCTCGGCTTCGGGCTGGAGCAGCTCGGCAGCGACGCGGCGCGTAGTGCGTCACTGCGGAAGATCCTGCGGTACCTGATCGGCTGAGCGGCCGCGTTGCTGAACGGCTGATCGGCTGAGCACCACACGGAACGGCCACCTCCGCTCAGGGGGTGGCCGTTTCCTGCGGTGAGAGACCGAAAGATCGTGTAAAGGCGGCGGTTACGCGGGTTTTCGCGGTCTCTTGATGACATTCGTCGTAAGCCGATACGAGGGACGAGGAATCCAATGCGTACATCACGTTTCGCTCTGGTGGTTCTCGCGGCCGTCGCGTTGCTCATGACGTCGTTCACGACGGGGAGCGCCGCGTTCGCCGATCCGGAGCCGACCGCTCTGGAGCTGCGGGTCGTCATGGACGACTGCCACTACGGAAGCCTGCGGCCATGACGGACCAGGCGCTGCTCGAACGGGCCCTGTTCGAGGTCAAGCGGGTGATCGTGGGCCAGGACCACATGGTCGAGCGGCTGCTCGTCGCGGTGCTGGCCAAGGGGCACTGCCTGCTCGAAGGGGTTCCCGGGATCGCGAAGACCCTGGCCGCCGAGACCATGGCCACCGTGGTCGGGGGGACGTTCGCCCGCATCCAGTTCACGCCGGACCTGGTGCCGTCCGACATCATCGGCACCCGGATCTACCGGCCCTCCACCGAGTCGTTCGACGTCGAGCTCGGCCCGGTCATGGTCAACCTGGTGCTCGCCGACGAGATCAACCGGGCGCCGGCGAAGGTGCAGTCCGCGCTGCTGGAGATCATGGCCGAGCACCAGGTCAGCATCGGCGGCGTCACGCACCGGGTGCCCGATCCGTTCCTGGTGCTGGCCACCCAGAACCCGATCGAGTCGGAGGGCGTCTACCACCTGCCCGAGGCACAGCGGGACCGCTTCCTCATGAAGATCGACGTGGACCATCCCAGCGAGTCGGAGGAGCTGGCGATCGTCTACCGCATGAGCGTGGACCCGCCCGTGCCCCAGAACATCCTCGGCCCGGCGCAGGTCGTCGCGTTGCAGCGCCGGGCCGAGGAGGTCTTCGTGCATCACGCGGTCGCCGAGTACGCCGTCCGCCTCGTCTACGCCACCCGCGACCCCGGCCGCTACGGCGTCCAGGACGTGGACCGGCTGCTGGCCTTCGGCGCCAGCCCCAGGGCCACGCTCGGCCTCCTCGCGGCCGGGCGGGCGCTGGCGCTCATGCGCGGGCGCGAGTACGTGCTGCCCGAGGACGTACGCGACCTCGCCCACGACGTCATGGCACACCGGCTCGTGCTCTCCTTCGACGCCCTGGCCGACGGGGTCATGCCCCGGCAGATCGTGGACCGCGTGCTCGCGGCCGTGCCGATGCCGGTCATCGCCCCGCAGCAGGAGGCCGTGGCATGAGGCCGTACCTGATGGCCGAGCCCGCGCTGCGCCGGCTCGAACTGACGATCACCAGGAGACTCGATGGACTTCTCCAGGGCGAACATCTCGGCCTGGTGCCAGGTCCGGGCAGCGAGCCGGCCGAGTCGCGGCCCTACCAGCCGGGCGACGACGTGCGGCGGATGGACTGGAACGTCACCGCCCGCACGAACGAACCGCACGTCAGGGACCTGGTCGCCGACCGGGAGCTGGAGATCTGGGCCCTGCTCGACGCCACCGCCAGCATGGACTTCGGCACCGTGGCGATGGAGAAGCGGGAGCTGGCCCTGTCGGCCCTGGCCGCGATCGGCTTCCTCACCCAGCGGACCGGCAACAGGATCGGCGTCCACCTGCTGCACGGCGGCGGCGTAAAGGCGCTGCCCGCCAGGACGGGCCGGCCGCACCTGATGGCGCTGCTCCAGGCGGCCTTCGCGCTGCCGCGCACCCAGCCCGGGGTGAGCGAGCCGCTGATCGGCGTGGCGGCCGACCAGCTCGGCCGGACGGCGCGCCGGCGCGGCCTGGTCGTCGTCGTCTCGGACTTCCTCGACCCGCCGCCGACCTGGGAGCAGCCGCTGCGCGCGCTCGCCGCCCGGCACCAGCTGCTGGCCGTGGAGGTGGTCGATCCGCGCGAGCTGAGCCTGCCCGACGTGGGGATCCTGACGCTCGTCGACCCGGAGACGGGACGGCGGCGCGAGGTCGCCACCGGCAG
>NZ_BAAAMU010000023.1:60591-121212 GCF_039529435.1 Nonomuraea maheshkhaliensis | reverse complement strand
CCGTCGCCGCCGCGGCCGGGGCAGGCTGGTGGCGGCGACGGCGCGGCGGCGGGGCCGCGCGCTCCGCCGTGCCGTCGAGGGTGGTCCCGTCGGTCATCGGGCCCATCAGGAACCTCCCATACCGGCTTCGGCGGACTCCTTCTGGCACTTCTCCTGCGCGGACTTGAAGTCGGGGTCCTCGCCGACGTCGCGGGTGATGCGCATCATGCCGCCCTCGGGGTCGGGGTAGTTCTCGACGCCGTTGTCGCGCATGCACTGGGCGAGTTTGCGCAGGTTCTCGGCCATCTTGGGGTCTCCGCCACCCTTGCGCTGGCCGCTCGGGGCGTACTGCTTGCAGGCGTTCTGGGCCGCCTCGACCTTCTCCTGGGGCGTGTTCTTGTCGAACCTCATCGTGAACCTGCCGCTGGAGTCGGGGTCGGGCACGTCGATGCCGTTCTCGCGCATGCACTGGGCGAACTTGAGCGCCTTCTCCTGCGGGTCCTCGCTGGGCTTGGCGCCGGCCGTGCTCTGGTTCGTCGCGCCTCCGCTCACCGAGGCCACGTCCGCCCCCGCCCCGCCGTCCGCGCCGCAGCCCGTCAGGACCAGGCTGAGCGTCAGCGGCGCCGTGACCAGGGCGCCGAGGATTCGTCCTCGCATGACAGTTCTCCTCCGTCGAATGAATGCCGTTCGAGGGGAGATGCAATAGGCCGGGGCGTTTCCTCAGCGTTTCCCCCTGGCGGCTCATCCCGGAACGCGGCGGCTTATCCGGAACGAATATCCGTTCCGTCACACTCGGCTTCGTAGGCGGACGGAAAGGACCTGAAGACGCCATGCGGGTGCTGGTGGTTGAGGACGAGCCGACGCTCGCCGACGCGATCGCCGAGTGGCTGCGCGAGGAGACCCACGCGGTCGATCTGGCGCACGACGGTGCGGCCGCGCTCGAGCGGATCGCGGTCAACGACTATGACGTGGTCGTGCTGGACCGCGACCTGCCGCGCGTGCACGGCGACGAGGTGTGCAGGGAGATGGTGGCCTCCGAGTGCGCCGCCCGGGTACTGATGCTCACGGCCGCCGCCCAGCTCGACGACCGGGTGACCGGGCTGTCCCTGGGCGCCGACGACTACCTGCCCAAGCCGTTCGCCTTCCCCGAGCTGGCCGCCAGGGTGCTGGCGCTCGGGCGGCGCTCGCGGCCGGCCGTGCCGCCCGTACTGCGGCGGGCCGGCATCACGCTCGACCCGGCGCGCAGGGAGGTGTTCAGGAACGGGCGGTTCGTGCCGCTGTCGAAGAAGGAGTTCGCCGTCCTGACCGAGCTGCTGCGCGCGGACGGCGCGGTCGTGTCCGCCGAGCAGCTGCTGGAGAAGGCGTGGGACGAGAACGCCGACCCGTTCACCGGGGCGGTCCGGCTCACCATACTCAAGCTGCGCCGCAAGCTCGCCGAGCCGCCGGTCGTGCAGACGGTGGCCGGGGTCGGGTACCGGATCGCATGAGACTTCCATGGCCGAGCTCGTTGCGGCCCACGCTCAGGCTGCGGCTCACGGCCGTGTACGGGGCGCTGTTCTTCCTCGCCGGGCTGGCCCTGCTGGCGGTCACGTACCTGCTGTTCAACCAGCAGCTCGACCGGACCTTCGAGGAACGCTTCGCCTCCTCCGAGCCCGGCAGGAGCAAGCAGGTCTTCCTCACCAGGGACGGCGTCACCGTCTACGGCGAGGAGGCGAAGGAGTGGCTGCGGCAGCAGGAGACGCAGATCCAGTCCGCCGCGCTCACCTCGCTGCTCGCGCAGGGCGCCGTCGCGCTGATCGCGGTCGGGGGCGGGGCCGTGGGGCTGGGCTGGGTGGTGGCGGGCCGCATGCTGGCGCCGCTGCGGCTGGTCACCGACACCGCGCGCCGGATCGCCGCCGCCCCCATGGCCGAGCGCGGGCTGCACGAACGCATCGCGCTCAGCGGCCCCGCCGACGAGGTCAAGGACCTGGCCGACACGTTCGACACCATGGTGGAGCGGCTCGACCACTCCTTCGACGGGCAGCGCCGGTTCGTGGCCAACGCCTCCCATGAGCTGCGTACGCCGCTGACGTTGAACCGGGCGCTGGTCGAGCTGGCCATGCACCGCCGTACGGCCACGACCGACGTCAAGGAGCTGGGCGAGAGCCTGCTGGAGATCAACACCCGTCACGAACGGCTCATCAACGGGCTGCTGCTGCTGGCCAGGTCCGAGCAGGACGTCGCGGACCGCTCGCCGGTCGACCTGGCGGACGTGGTGACGCACGTGGCCGCGCAGAGCGCCGACGAGGCCGCCGACCGCAAGGTCACCCTGTACGAGGTCGCCGCCCCCGCCCTCACCACTGGGGACGCGCTGCTGCTCGAACGGCTGGTGCACAACCTGGTGGAGAACGGGCTGCGTTACAACCTCGACGACGGCACCGGGTGGGTGCGGATCGTCAGCCGTACCGTGTCGGAGTTCCAGGTGGAGGTGGAGGTGAGCAACACCGGGCCGAGCGTGGCGCCGTACGACGTGCCGCTGCTGTTCAAGCCGTTTCACCGGCACCGGCCCGAGCGGACGGTGACCGGGACCAGCGCCGGGCTGGGGCTGTCGATCGTCCGGTCGGTGGCGGTGGCGCACGGCGGTGATGTCAGGGCGCGGCCCAGGGAGGGCGGCGGGCTGGTCGTGGTGGCCGCGCTGCCGCGGGCGCGGGACTACTGAGATCTGGATGAAGGAACCTTCGGCGGGTGCGTGACTTCACCACAAATCCTGATTTGAGTCGCTATCGTACGTAAAGATCTGCCGCACCCGTCTCAGGAGTCACTTCTCTCATGGCGAACGTCGAACCGCTGCGGGAGGACGACCCACCGGCGGTAGGGCCGTACCGGCTGCTCGGCCGCCTCGGGGCGGGCGGGCAGGGCACCGTCTACCTCGGGCAGGCGCCCGACGGCCGGCGCGTCGCGGTCAAGGTGCTGCGGGGCGGCGCCGGGTTCGGGGCGCGGTTCGCCAAGGAGATCGAGGCGGCGCGGCGGGTGGAGCCGTTCTGCATCGCGCAGGTGCTCGACGCCTCGCCGGACGACCGGCAGCCGTACATCGTGACCGAGTACGTCGAAGGCCCCTCGCTCCAGCAGGCGGGCCGCCACACCGGCGCCGACCTGCAGCGGCTCGCGGTCGCCACGGCCACCGCGCTGGCCGCCATCCATCAGGCCGGGGTCGTGCACCGCGACTTCAAGCCCGCGAACGTGCTGCTCGGGCCCGGCGGGCCGCGCGTCATCGACTTCGGCATCGCCCGTGCCATGGACGACCCCGTCACGCACGGCGGCGGGATCGTGGGGACGCTCTCCTACATGGCTCCTGAGCAGCTCGCCGGGCAGCCGCTGAGTCCGGCGGCGGACGTCTTCGCGTGGGCGTCGGTGATGGTGTGGGCGGGGACGGGCGCGCCGCCGTTCGGGCAGGACACGATGCCCGCGATCATCAACCGGATCCTGAACAACGAGCCCCAGCTGGGCGAGCTGCCGCACGGGTTGCGTGCGATCGTGTACGACTGCCTGGCCAAGGATCCGGGGCGGCGGCCGACGATGCGGGACGTGATCCTGCGCCTGCTCAGCGGCCAGAACCCCGGCCCTGCGCCGCAGCCCGCAGCGGGGGCGGCGTCGGGGCCGGGGCCGGGCGGCTGGGCCCAGGGCACTCCCATGCCAGGGGCACCGGGGGCGATGCCACCGGGCGCGGGGCCATCAGGCGCGAGGCAAGGTCCTGGTCACGGGCCTGGCTTCGGGCCAGGACCTGGGCCTGGGCAGGCGCCGGGGAGCGGGGCCGAGTATCGGGGGAAGCGGCGGGGGTCGGTGCTGGTGGCCGTGGCCGCCGGGGTGGCCGGGTTCATGGTGGCGGCGCTCATCGCCGGCGTCGTCTGGGCCGCCCCCTGGTCGGGCTGGAAGGGCACGGCGTTCCTCTCCGCGGGCTCCCCCACCCCGGGCACCAGCCAGGACACCGATCAAGACACCGGCCCGGACGCCGACGAGGACGACCCGGCGGACAGGACGCCGGAACCCGGTCATAAGCCCACCAAGACCACCTCCAAGCCCCGTACCACCGCCCCCAAGACCCAGAAACCCACCCGGAAGCCCACCGCCACCCCCACCCGGACAAGTACGCCGGCGCGCACGAGCGCCCGCCCCACCCCCGCCCCGACCAGGACCACCAGGAAGCCCGCCACCGGCGCCAGGATCAGCATCCTGCAGATCGACATGTTCGGCGGCCCCGGCCAGTCGGACGCGAGCGGCTGCTACATGCCCCCGGTGCACTTCCAGACCCAGGTGGAGTCGAGCAGGCCGGGCATCTGGGTCTCGTACAAGTGGACCATCGACGGCCAGGTCCGCGTGAACAACAGGTCCTGGGTGTCGGAGGGCGAGTACACGGCGTTCGTGACGTCCGGGCAGTACATGCTGAACGCCGGCCGCCACACCATCGCCCTGAACGTCACCGCGCCCGCCACCACCCGCAAGAGCATCACGATCGACGTCTGCTCCCTGGACGACTACCAATGACGCCCGAGGCCATCGGCCCCTACCGGATCGTCGGGCAACTCGGCGAGGGCGGCCAGGGCATCGTCTACCTGGGCTCCGCCCCCGACGGCACGCGCGTCGCGATCAAGGTGCTGCGTGAGGGCGTGATCGGCGACGGCCGCTTCGCCAAGGAGATCGCCGCCGCGCGGCGGGTGGAGCCGTTCTGCATCGCGCAGGTGCTGGACGCGTCGCTGGGCGGGCGGCCGTACATCGTGACCGAGTACGTCGAGGGGCCCTCGCTGCAGCAGGCCGGCCCGCACACGGGGGCGGACCTGCAACGCCTGGCCGTCGCCACCGCCACCGCGCTGGCCGCCATCCACCGGGCCGGGGTCGTGCACCGTGACTTCAAGCCGGCGAACGTGCTGCTCGGCCGCGACGGGGCGCGCGTCATCGACTTCGGCATCGCCCGCGCCATGGACGACGCGGTGACCCGTACCAGCAGCATCGTGGGGACGCCCGCGTACATGGCTCCCGAACAGTTCCTCGGCGCGCCCGCCGGACCGGCCGTGGACGTGTTCGCGTGGGGGTCGGTGATGGTGTACGCGGCCACCGGCGCGCCGCCGTTCGGCAACGACTCGCTGCCCGCGGTGCTCAGGAGGATCCAGTACGAGGAGCCGCGGCTGGACGGCGTGCCCGAGCCCCTGCGCTCGATCGTGCACGCCTGCCTGGCCAAGGATCCCGCGGCCCGCCCGGCCATGCAGGACGTCCTCTTCCAGCTCATCGGCGCGTCCCCCGCGCGCCCACCCCACCCACCCCGCCCGGCCCCCTTCCCCTCGCGACCGCCCTTCCCTGGCACGACCGGCGGGCCCGGGGCGGTCGGCGGGCCCGGAGCTGGAGGCGGGCCTGTGGCCGGAGGTGGGCCCGGTCTGGTCCACGGGGCCGGGGCGGTCGGCGGGGCCGTCCATGGCAGGGCCTTCGCGCACGAGACGACCGGTCCCATGCGCACGTCGTCCCGCAACGGTCTCGTGCTCGCGCTCCTGGCCGGCGGCACGGCGGTCGTCGTGACGGCCGGCGTGGCCGCCGCGTGGGTGTGGTGGCCCGGCTGGCGCGGGGGCGGCCCCGGCACGACGGCCGCCATCACCGGCCCGGCCTCCACCGCCGCCTCGACCCGTACGACGAGCAGGGCCAAGCAGTCGGCCAGAACCCTGAGGCCTACCAAGACCCCGACCCGGACCCCGAAGAGCACGCAGACCCCCCGCGACACGCCCGCCCCCACGCCCGTCCGCACGAGGAGGACCGCCACGGCGCAGCCGAGCGTGAAGCCCACCACCGTGAAGCCCACCACCGCCGAGCCGTCCACCGCCGGCGGCGTCAAGTCGGTGACGTTCACCTACGAGGGCATCAGGGTGGGCGACTGCTGGCGTTATGACATGAACATCTGGGCCAAGGTCTCGGCCACCGGCACCTACAGCTACCGCTGGCTGGTCAACGGGCAGAACCAGGGCAGGCAGTCGGGCACGCCCGGGTCGCGGCCGCTGCTGCCGTCCATCACATGGAAGGGGGAGGGCACGTACCGCGTGGTCTTCGAGGTGATCACTCCGGCCCGCAGCCAGAAGAGCGTCACGGTGAACATCTGCGGCCTCGACGAGGGCTGGTGAGCTTCGGGCGGCGGCGGGTACCTAGTGATCATCGCGGAAAGGAGACCCCCTGATGACCACGCCCGTACTGCCCCGGTTCCACCTCGCCGTCCCCGTGGACGACCTCGGCGCCGCCCGTCACTTCTACGGCGATCTGATCGGTTGCGCCCAGGGCCGCAGCTCGGACACCTGGATCGACTGGAACCTGCGCGGGCACCAGTTCGTCACCCACCTGGCGCCGTCGCGGGCGCACCGGGCGCACAACCCGGTGGACGGCCACGACGTCCCCGTGCCGCATTTCGGGTTGATCCTCACGATTCCGGAGTTCCACCAGCTGGCCGGCCGGTTCCGGGAGGCGGGCATCGCGTTCGTGATCGAGCCGTACCTGCGTTTCGAGGGGCTGCCGGGCGAGCAGTGGACGATGTTCCTGCTGGATCCGGCCGGCAACGCGCTGGAGTTCAAGGCGTTCGCGGACGACTCTCAGGTGTTCGCCGTCTGAGCAGGTCGGCGAAGGTCGTGGCCGGCTCGCCGGTGAGGAGGGGGATCGCGCCGGTGACCCCTTCGAGCTCGCCGGCCGCGATCGCCAGGTAGGTCGACACCCAGGCGTCGACCTGCCACGCCGGCGCGCCGTAGACGCGGCGCGACTCGTACGCCTCCGCCACCGTCTCCTCGTGATAGGCGACCTCCCGCCCGGTCACCTCGGTCATGGTGGCGGCCACCTCCTCCAGCGTCAGCGCCTCGGGGCCGGTGAGCTCGTACGTCGCCCCTTCGTGCGGGCCCGGCCGCAGCAGCACGCCGGCCGCCGCGCGTGCGATGTCGTCCTGGGCCACGGCCGCCACCCGCCCGCGCCCCGCCGGCCCCCTGATCACGCCGTCGTCGCCGGCCATGGCGGGCAGGAAGTCGGCGTACAGGTTGTCGCGCAGGAAGGTGAAGGCCAGCCCGCTCTCGCGAATGCACTGCTCGGTGGCCCAGTGGTCGCGCGCCAGCGTGAACGTGGCCTCGGGGGCGGCGCCGTAGAAGGAGACGTACACGAGGTGGGTCACCTGGGCGTCACGGGCGGCGTCCACGAAGGCGCGGTGCCGGTCGAGACGGTCGGCGCTCTCCGACGCGGACACGAACAGCACGGTCGAGGCCCCGTCGAGCGCCTGGCGCATCGCCGCCCGGTCACCGTATTCCGCGTCGACGGCCGTCGCACGGTCGAGCCGGGGCACGCGTCCGACCGCCCGCCGCGACACCAGCCGCTGCTCGGCACCGGCCTCGGCCAGCAGCGCGGCGATCCTGCCACCAAGCGCACCGGTGGCCCCCGTCGTGACGATGAACGACATACCCGCACCCTACGACGACCGTCTCGCGCGCCGTCAGCCGGTCGGCGAGCTCACGCGGCGCGGGCCTCGAACCAGAGCGACCCGAGGTCGTGACCGGCGGTGAGACGGAGCCTGTGATCACACATCGCCCAGGCCCACCGGGCGGATTCACGCGCGAGCCTGCTCGGCCATCGCGCTGTGAAGCTGCTCCGCGTCCCAGGCGGGCTCGTGAAGGTCCAGCCGGTTCGCGGCCCGGAAGCCGTCCAAGGCCACGTAGACGTGCCGTTGCCACATCGACGGGGCCACCTCCCGGGTGGCCTCGGCGACTCTGCTGCTCGCCCAGAGCATCAGGAACAGGTCGGCGCCGGTGACGTCCGGACGGACGGCGCCGGACGCCTGCGCGCGTTCCAGCACCTGTTGCGCGAGCGCGCAGATCTCACCGTGCACAGCGTCGGTGCGGTCGTCGCCGGGGAAGCGCCGGGCCAGGAAGTCGCCGAACGCCCGGTCCCCGGCCTGGGCCGCGCACAGGGTTTCGAGCAGACCGCGGAACGCCTCCCATGGATCCTCCAGCCCGGACGCGGCCTCCACCTCGGCGATCACGTGGCGCAGCTTCGGCTCAAGGACGGCGCACAGGAGGTCGAGGCGGGTCGGGAAGTGCCGGTAGAGGGTGCCGACCACCAGGCCCGCCTCCCGGGCGATGCCATCGAGTGCGGCCTGCGCACCCTGGTCGGCGAACGCGCTCCGGGCGCATTCGAGCAGCCGCTCGCGGTTCCGGCGGGCGTCGCGGCGGGCGGGCGGCGGGTTTCCCCTGGAAGGCATGAAGCCACCGTAGCAATGTGCGACATGTCTCAACTTTGAGGGTGCTCTCATCTTCGCTACAGTGGCCGTCAAAGATGAGAGACCTCTCATTTTTGGCGCAGAGGGAGAGACATGGCGAAGCTCGACGGGAAGGTCGCGGTGATCACCGGCGCGACCTCCGGACTGGCGCTGGCGACGGCGAAGGCGTTCGTGGCGGAGGGCGCGCACGTGGTCATCACCGGCCGGCACCAGGACCGGCTGGACGCGGCGGTGGCCGCCATCGGCCGCGACGTGACGGGGGTGCTCGGGGACGTCGGCCGGATCTCCGACGTGACGCGCCTGGCCGAAGTGGTGGCGGCCGAAAGGGGCCGGGTGGACGTGCTGGTCGCCAGCGCCGGCGCCTGGACGTGGAACGAGCCCATCGGCGACGTGACCGAGGAGTCGTTCGACGCCGTGTTCGGCGTGAACGTGCGCGGGACGTTCTTCACCGTGCAGAAATTGCTGCCACTGCTGTCCGACGGCGCCTCGATCGTGCTCGTCGGGTCGGGCGCCGCGGACAAGGGCGATCCGGGCACGACGGTCTACGCCGCGAGCAAGGCGGCGCTGCGCTCGTTCGCCCGGACCTGGACCACCGACCTGAAGGCGCGCGGGATTCGGGTCAACGTCCTCAGCCCGGCCGCGATCGACACCCCCGCGTTCGCGGACCTGCCACCGGGGTTCAAGGAGCAGATCGCCGCGCAGGTGCCCGTCGGCCGCCTCGGCGACGTGCACGAGATCGCCACCGCGGCGCTCTTCCTCGCCTCCGCGGACTCGAGCTTCGTCACCGGAATCGATCTTCCCGTGGACGGTGGGATCGGCCAGGTCTGAGCGGCTTGCGCGGTCACGGCGATCTCCGCCGTCTTCTCTTCACCCACCCTCATCCTTTACGGCACAGCCGACGGCACCGCCACCCTCCGCACGTGGCTGGGGGCCTCCAGGAAAACGGCCGCTGAGCCCGCACAGGGCCGGGCGCCGTTACGTGCGCGACGTCGGCCGCCCGCGTGGTCACCGGTTCGCCACGCCGGGGCCCGCAGGGCGTATTCCGGTGAGCGCGAGGGTGAGCAGGCGGTCAGCCTGGGCCGCGCCGTCGGGTTCATGCTCGACGGCCAGGCAGATGGCGTTGACCAGGGTGAGCAGGTCCATGATCGAGACGTCGGGCCGGGCGGCGTTCGCCCGGCGGGCGCGGGCCAGCAGGTCCGCTCCGGCGTCGGTGATCATCGTGTGGCAGGTGGCGCCCCAGGCAGGGTCGCCGTCGTGGGCTCCGCGCATCAGCGAGGCGGCCAGGCCCCGGTTGGCCACGACGTGCCTGGCGACGGCTCCCAGCCAGATCGCCAGTGCCTGCCCGGGATCGTCGGAGCCGGCGGCCAGGTCTTCCGCGGTGGCGCACAGGGCCTCGACCTTGTCGCGGAAGACGGCCTCCAGCAGCCGCTGCCGGGACGGGAAGTGGCGGTGCAGCGTGGCCGAGCCGACGCCGGCCCGCCGGGCGAACTCCTCCAGGGACGCCTCGGCCCCCTGCTCGGCGACGGCCTCGGCGGCGGCTGCCACGATGCGGTCGTAGTTGCGGCGGGCGTCGGCGCGCATCGGCCGCGCGGAGGCGGTCGTACGGCTGTCGGGCGGCATGTCGTTCTCCGGCGGGCTTGCATAAACGGGGTGGCCCTCCATATCGTACTCACCCATAACCGGGGGGCCACCCCACTTAGGGGTTGGCCACCGCATGCCTACCTTCTGGAGACATTTCGTGAAAACCATCGTGGTGGTGGGAGCGACCGGCCTGCAGGGCCGGGTCGTGACAGCACACCTGCTCGCGGGCGGCCGGCGGGTACGGGCGGTGACGCGCGATCCGGACGCCCCGGCGGCCCGCGCGCTGGCCCAGGCGGGCGCCGAACTCGTCCGGGCCGAGATGGACGACCTCGCCTCGCTCGTCACCGCCGCCGAAGGGGCCTACGGCCTGTTCAGCGTGCAGCCCACCGTCGGCTCACCGGGCACGCCCGCGGGCTTCTCGGCCGAGGACGAGGTCCGCTGGGGCCGCAACGTCGCCGACGCGGCGCACGCGGCCGGCGTGCGGCACCTGGTCTACGCCTCGCTCGCCGGCGCGGGCCGCCACGACACCGAGAAGCTGCCGGTCAACACGGTCAACAAGTGGCGGATCGAACAGCACATCACCCGGCTGGGCCTGCCCGCGACCTTCCTGCGCCCGGTCTCGTTCATGGAGAACTACACCGGCGGCTACTACCTGCGCGACGGCGCCCTGGCCACCGCGTTCGACCCCGACGTACCGCAGCAGATCATGGCCGTCGACGACGTCGGCGTCTTCGCCGCGCTGGCCTTCGACCGGCCGGGCGAGTGGATCGGCCGCGCGGTCGACCTGGCCGGGGATGAACTGACCCCACGCCGGACCGCCGCCGCCATCTCGGCGGCGATCGGCCGGCCGCTGCCGTACGTACGGATCCCGATCGAGGAGATCGCGCGGATTGGGGAGGACTTCGCCTACGCCTACACCTGGCTGAACGAACGCGGCTACCGCGCCGATGTCGCCTTCGCCCGCGCCCTGCACCCGGGCCTGACGAACCTCGACACCTGGCTGCGGCGGACGGGAGCGGCCCAGATCTCCGCCTTCCTGGCCGCCCAGGACACCGCCGAACGCGCTGGGTGAAGCCGAGCGGAAGCCGATCTGAGTCGGGTCGTTGTTTGACTGATCCTGTCCGAACGCTGAGAAAGGATCCGATCATGCGGAGCTTCTTGAAGCCACGGCCCGGAGTCGCGTCGGCCTCTGCGGTCGTTCTCGCGCTCGTCACGGCGCTGTCGTCGGGCGCGCCGGCGGCGCAGGCGGAGGAGTCGAAAGCCCAGGGGCGGGCGAGCGCGGCCGCGTGGGAGCCGTGGATGCAGTTCTTCGGCCCGCACGAGACCGTGACCCCCGACGCGTCCACGCTGCTCAGAGACACCATGCTGCACAACTGCGACAGCGAGTACGCCTGCCTCGCCGCCGGGGAGGGCGACGGCGAGCACACCGTCTTCGAGGTGACCTACTGCAAGCCGGACGATCGCTGGGTGTCCAACTTCATCGGCGACGGGGCCGTGGCGAACCACCAGGTCAACGATGCGAAGGTCGTCCTGATGGACAAGAACAAGAAACCGCTGCGGACCATCGACGCGGGCAAGATCGTGCGCGTGGACTGGGATCCGGTCTACTACATCGACGTATGTTGACGCACGCCCTGTACCTGCTCGCCCACACGCGGTTCGCCCGGCCGGGACGGCCGGGCTTCCGTGTCAACCGAAGGCACGTTCACCCCGTCTCCCTTGTGCACCGTCCGTCGCAGAGGAGCCGCCGTGCGTGTCCAGTTGGCCGTCTTAGCCGCCGTGATCCTGTCCTGCGTCGCCTCTCCCGCCGCACACGGGACCGCCTCCGCGATGAAACTCCAGGAGGTCGTGGAATATGAGTGCACCACCAATCCCACGAAGGAAAAGCAGTCCATCAGCATCGACGTCGGGTTGACGGTGCCGGCACAGGCCACGGTGGGCGTGCAGATGACCATCGGCTGGACCGGCGCCTACGCCGCGGGCTCCCAGCTGCTCGCCCCCGCCACGGGCCTGGAGGGCCAGGTCAACATGTACGTCTACGCGGGCATCAGCGGTATCGACGGTCTGACGTCGGCCACGGGAGTCGCGCCGCTGGACACCATCGATCCTGGCGAGCCCATCGTGCTCCCCTCGACGGCTGAGCTGAGGACGACGCCGGGAAAGGCCGACAGCGGCACGGTGCACGCGGCCGCCATCAACTTCGGCCCCCGCCCTCAGGGCCCGGTGATCGAGTGCGAGGTGAAGGACAAGGAATCCCTGAGGGAGCATCCCCTCACCGTCGTCGGGGCGGGCCAGTCCCCGAGCGAGAGCCCCAGCCCCGACGCCACCGACACCGAGACCACGGACCCTGCGGAAACCCCCTCCGAAACCCCCACGAAAACCTCTGCCGAAACCCCCACCGGCGGGGTGGCCACGGGGGCGGGTGGGGAGGCCGGGCCGGATGGGCGGATGGTGGTGGTGGCGGGGCTCGTGATCACGGGGGCCGCGCTCGCCGGTCTCCGCCGTCGCGGGCCGAAGAGACCCCTGTAGCCGGTCTGTAGTCACTTTGTAGGGCCTGAACTGATCGTTGCTCCGTGAGAGGGGGCGTCGAGCCCCGTCCACGGAACGAGAGGGAGAGTCCCATGATCAAGACCGCTCGCCGTTACGCCAAGTACGCCGTCAGCGCCCTGTCCACCGCGGTGTTCGTGCACATCGGCTGACCCGCCGGGCAGGTTCACGCCCCCCGGGGGATCAGCCCCGGGGGGAACAGGCGGAGGAAGGTGAGGCGTGTTCGGCACAGCGATGCGGCAACTGGGCTACGCGTGGACGATGATGTCCGGCCGGCGGTTCCGGATCCGGGACGTGCGCGCGCTGGTGGACGACACGCGGGCCACCATGGAGGCGTTCGGGTCGCCCGGTGAGGGCTCCGACGACATGCTGGCCGCCGCCGATCCGGAGATCCAGGAGGATCTCACGAAGCGGCGCCTGCGCCGTACGATGAAGCACGCCCTGGCGGAGGTCCCCTACTACCGCCGCATCGGCGAGCCGGGCATGACCCTGACCGATCTTCCCCCGACGCCCAAGCAGGCGCTGCGCGGCATGCCGGCCGCCTTCGTGTCGGACCGGGCCCGCCCCGCCGTGCTGGCCCACACCACCGGGACCACGGGCAGCCCCACGCTCGTCTGGTTCTCCGCGTACGAGGTCGAGCTGATGTCCTCGATGGCGGCCCTGGCGCTCATGCTGACCGGCGGCGTCCGCGAGGAACATCTGTGGGCCAACGCCATCAGCTCGCGGTCGATCGCCCAGGTGGTCGCCGAGCGGGCGGTGCCCATGACGGGCGCCGGGTTCGTGCACCTCGGCATGATCGATCCTCGCGCCGCGCTCGACCGGCTGGCCACACCGCTGCACGTGCCCGGCAAGCGTCCGCTGATCAGCCACGTCAACGTGACCGCCTCCTATCTGGCGGCGCTCGTCCAGGAGGCCGAGCGGGGCGGCTGGAGCCCGCGCGACTTCGGCCTGATCGAGGTGTGGTCGGGCGGCGAGGTGCTGACCGACGCGCTGCGGGTGCGGGCCGAGGAGGTGCTGGGCGCCAAGGTCTTCGACGGCTACTCGATGACGGAGATCGCCCCGGTCACCGGCCAGGTGTGCGACGACGGGCACCTGCATCTGCCGGCCGATCAGGGCCAGGTGGAGGTGCTGGACCCGGTCACGCTGGAGCCGGCCGCGCCGGACACGACCGGCGTCCTCGTCATCACCCCCTACTCCTCCTTCCGCGACACCACCCTCCTGCTCCGGTACGTCACCGGCGACCTGGTCAGAACGCTGCCGGAGTCCGCGCCCGTGACCTGCGCGATGGCGGCGATCCCCGCGACCTCCCGCGTCCTCGGCCGCCTCACCGGGACGAGCGGCCTGACCACCCGCGACGTCCTCGACGTGCTCCAGGCGGAGCGGGCGCTGCCGCTGCCGACGAGGTACGCGGTCGAGGACGACATCCTCTACGTGGTGTCGGGCAAGGACGACCCGACCCTGCTCAGCCGGTTGGAGGAGCGGGCCGAGGGGCTGCCGATCAAGGGCATCGTCCTGGTCGAGACCCCCGGCGACCTGCCCATCCCCTGCCAGGTCCGGGCGGACCTGATCGAGCACAGCTTCGAGCACGCCGCCCCCGTACCGCTTGGAGTCCGGTGATCTCGCACGTCCTGGGCCTGCACACGCTCATCGCGCTGACGGTCGCGCTGTCCGCCTGGTTCCTGTCCCGTTACACGATCCCGCGCCCGCCGGTGGGCCGGTTCGTCCGCGCGGACATCGCCGTCATGGTCGTCGCGCTGGTGGCCATGCCGTTCGCGTACCTGCACGTGCCGGTCGCGATCGTGGTGTCGGTGTTCGGGGTGGTGGTGTTCACGTTCACGCAGCTGACGCTGGCGCCGGTGCTGGGCGGGCGGGTGGCGGGGTTCGCCGCCCTGGTGCTGTGCGGCGGGGACGTGGCGGCGTACTTCGCCGGGTGGAGCGGCGTCGTCCTGGTGCTGAACGACGTGGCGGTCATCCTGCTGGTGGTGGGCGCGGTCAACCTGTGGGTGCAGACGGCCATCTCCCCCGCCCAGGTGGCGGCGCTGGCCGCCGCGCTGACCCTGTACGACACGCTGGCCACCGGGCTCACCTCGCTGACTTTGGACTTCGTGGCCCGCCTGGACGGGCTGCCGTTCGCGCCGGTGCTGGCCACGCGGGGCGCTCCCGAGCCGTCGCTGGTCGGGCTCGGCGACTGTCTCATGCTCACGTTGTGGCCGCTGGTGGCGTACCGGAGTTACGGGCGGATCGCGGGATGGACGGCGGCCGGCGTGGACGCGGCGCTGCTGGCGGTCGTGGTGGCGGCCTTCCTCGGCGGGGGCGGCGCGGTGCCGCTGCTGACCACGCTGGGGCCGCTGATCGTGGTCCAGTGGCTGTACTGGCGCTCGCGTCCCGTGCCCGTGCCGAGCCGGCCCGAGGTGGAGCGGGCGCTGGAGTTCGTTCCCGAGGCGGTGCCGGCCGGCGCGGCGCAGGGCCAGGAGCGGGGACGGTGGGTGGCGCTGGCGGACGGCGGCGTCGTGGGCGAAGGGCCGACGCCGGGCTCGGCGCGGCGGGCGGCCAGGCAGTCGGGAGCCGAGTCAGTGCCCGTGGTCACCTTCCTGCAACCGGCGGAATGAGCCGCGTGATCACGTTCCCGCAGCCGACCGAGCGAGCCCTTCCAGCCGTGCCCGTACGCCTCACGCGGGGCCGGCGAGGTAGGCGCTCACCTGGACGGCCTCAGGGCCGTGTTCGAACAGCCGCAGCGCCTCCCGCCACACCGCCTCCGCCCGTTCGCGTTCCCCCAACCCCGCGTGCGCCCGGCCGAGCTCCCTGAGCACCCGGGCCCGCCACACGGGCGGCCCGTCGGGCCCGAGCCGCTCGTGCGCACCGCCCAGCAGCACGACTGCCTCCTCAGCCCGCCCCTGGCGCAGCCGCACCTCCCCCAGCGCGTACGTGGCCAGCGCCTCCCCCAGCCCGTCCCCGCTCTCGCGGAAGAGCGAGCGGGCCCCGTCGAGCGCGTCCACGGCCTCGTCGAAGCGCCCGAGCGCCCCCAGCGCCTCGCCCAGCCGGCGCAGCACCTTGCCGGTCGCCACCCGGTGCCCGATGACCTCGCTGATGAGCAGGCTCTCCCGGTAGTAGCGGACCGCCTCGGCCGCCTCGCCGCTCAGGTAGCAGGCCGTGCCCAGCGCCCGCAGCAGGTCGCCGCGCACCCGCCTGTCGTCGCCGGCCACGGCCAGCCGGTCCTGGCAGAGCCGCCTGGCCTCCGCGTACTGTCCCCGCTCCATGTGGATCCAGATCGGCCAGGTCCAGGCGTAGTCCAGCCCACCGGCGTCGCCCAGCTCCTCCAGCAGCCGGATCGCGCGGTGGGCGTCGTCGAGCGCTTCGTGCAGGAGCCCGGCGCCGTGGTGGCAGGCCGCCCGGTTGATCAGCGCGTACGCCGCCCCGTGCCGGTCCCCGATCCGCTCGAAGCCGTCGTACAGCCGGCTGAAGTGAGCCCCGGCCGCGCCGAAGGCGCCACGCGACAGCGGCACCCCGGCCAGCAGCAGCTCCGCCCGCAGCGCGGTGCGCTCGTCGCGGGCGGCCGCGATCACGGCCCGCTGCGTGCGCTCGACGTCGTCGAGGAAACCTTCCAGGCTCAGGTACGCCGACAGGTGGTGCGCCAGCTCGGCCGCCTCCGCGACCAGCCCCAGCTCGATCGCGGCCGAGACGCTGTGGACGAGCGTCCTGCGCTCGGCCGCCAGCCAGCCGATGCCCGCCCCCTCCACCGGCGGCCCGGCCTGCCCCGCCTCCTCCAGCGGGTACGGCGGCGCGGTCGGGATGGGCAGGTCGCTGGTGGCCGCCCTGATCCGGCGCAGGCACTCCAGCACGTGACGTCCCAGCGCGGCCCGCTGCTCCTCGGGACTGTCCTCGGCCAGGGCGCGCTCCTCGGCGTAGACGCGCAGCAGGTCGTGCAGGCGGTAACGCGGCTGCCCGGCCTCGTCGATCTCCCTGGAGTCGAGCATGCCCGCGGCGACCAGGGTCTCCAGCGCCACGTCGGCCTCCAGCGCGGAGCGGCCGAGCAGCGCGGCGGCCGACCATTCGGCGATGCTGCCCAGGTCCGCCAGCCCGATCAGCCGGAACGCCCGCCTGGCCGGCTCGGGCAGGGCGGCGTAGCTGCCGCCGAACGTGCCGCGGACGTCGGGCCCGCCCACGACCAGCTCGTCCAGCCGCCGGTCGGCGAGCCGGCCGGCGAACTCGCGGACCGGCCAGGCGGGGCGGATGGCCAGCCGCGCCCCCGCCACCCTGATCGCCAGCGGCAGCATGCCGCAGGCGCGCAGGATGTCCAGCTCGGCGGTTCCGGCGGCCGCCCCCCGGGGCGCCGCCTGGCGCCAGCGGGCCGCGAAGCCGGTGCCGCCGGCGATGCGTTCGAGCAGTTGCCTGGCGTCGTCCTCGCCCGGCAGGTCCAGCGGCAGCCGGGTGGCGCCTTCCAGCACGGGCAGGCGCGATCTGGAGGTGACCAGCACGCAGCAGCGGGCCGTGCCGGGCAGCAGGTGGCGGACCTGGGTCTCGTCCTGGGCGTCGTCGAGCACGATGAGCACCGCCAGGTCGGCCACCCGCTGGCGCAGCAGCCTGGCCCGTTCCTCCAGGTGCTCGGGGATGAGCGTACCGTCCACGCCGAGCGAGCGCAGCAGCTCGCTGAGCAGGTCGGCGGGGCGGCGCGGCCCGGCGGCGTCGCGGCCGAGCCGCAGGAAGACCTGCCCGTCGGGGTAGTCGGCGCGTAACCGGTGGGCGGCGTGCACGGTCAGCGTCGTCTTGCCGACGCCGGGCAGGCCGGAGACGACGACGATCGGCGGCGAGCCGCGGTCCCGCCGCGCCCGCGCCGCCGTCAGCAGCACCTCCAGCTCGGCCCGCCTGCCGACGAAGTCGGAGGTGTCGGCGGGCAACTGGCACGACGGCCCCAGGAACGCGGCCGCGCCTGGGCGTACGCTCAGCGCCGGATCTCCGGCCAGCAGCGCGGCGTGCAACTCGGTCAGCTCGGGGCCCGGCTCGATGCCGAGCTCGCCGGCGAGCAGCGTGCGGGCCTCGCGGAAGGCGTCGAGCGCCTCGCTGCGCCGGCCGCTGCGGTGCAGGGCGAGCATGAGCTGCGCCCACGACCGCTCGCGCAACGGATGGGCGGCGACCACGGTACGCAGCTCGGCCACGAGGTCGTCGCGCCCGAGTTCGAGGCGGACGTCGATCCACTCGGACCTGGCCAGGACGAGCTGCTCCTCCAGCTCGGCGATCCTGGCGGCCATCACGCCGCCGAGCCTGGCGTCCTCGGCCGGGCCGCCCTGCCACAGCGCCACCGCCTCGCCGTAGGCGCGCTCGGCGGCCTGCCGCTCCCCCGTCTCCCTGGCCTTTCTGGCGCGGCGTACCGCCTCCTCGAACGCCAGCAGGTCGAGCTGGCCGGGCGGCAGTTCGCAGACGTACCCGGAGGACTCGGTGCGCAGGCGCAGCGAGGTGCCGCGCAGGGCGTGGCGGAGCTGGGAGAGGTAGGTCTGCAGGTTGGCGACGGCGGACCTGGGCGGGTCGTCCCAGACGGCGGCGATCAGGCGCTCGGTGGAGACCACGACGCGCGGATGCATGAGCAGGGTGGCCAGTACGGCCCGCTGCTTGGCGCTGAGGTGCACGGGCCCGTCGGGTCCGTGCACGCGCAGAGGCCCCAGAACGGCGAACTCCATGGTGGCAGCCCTCCCGATGCTTCCGGTAGATCACCTTATCCGAGGCACCCCCGCCGATGAATCGGCATATATCGGGTTACGTCATGGCATGTCGGTTGGTCAAACCATTGAACTCGCGCCATGCGGGCGTTACGGTTCACCCCAACGGACTTTTGACCGTCTGTACTATTGTATCGATTGCTACGTGATGAGGTCTGCCCGAGCATGCCAAGACGAGTGACGATCCCTCTGATCCCCCTGGTGGCAGCCCTGCTGGCGGGCACACTCCCCGCGCTCCCCGCCGCCGCCGCATCCCCCGCTCAGACCGTCGTGTACGTCGCCAAGACCGGCAAGGACGACGCCACCGGCACCGAGAAAGACCCGTTCGCCACGATTGAACGCGCCCGCGACGCCCTGGCCGGCCGGACGAGCGAGCGCAGGCCGGGCGTCGTCCACATCCGCGAGGGCGTCTACCAGACGTCCAGGACGATCGAGGTCACGGGCCCCGCCCAGTCGTACGTCACCTATGCCGCCTATCCGGGCGAGCAGGTCGAGCTCGCGGGCGTGACCACGCTCGCGCCGGAGAAGTTCCGCAGGCTGAGCGACGTGCCCGAGAGCGAGGCGAAGTGGTCGTCGCGCTCGCGCGTCCCCACCGCCGCGGCGGCCGGCGTCCACGTCTACGACCTGGGCGCGGAGGGCATCCCCACCGGCACGCTCAACAAGAACGGCTTCAACTGGAAGCCCCAGCCCTTCGCCCCGCAGCTGATCACCGACGACGTCGCCCAGACCCTCGCGCAGTATCCCAACGGCGCCGCCAAGCTCGACCGCACCCACGTCACCGTCAAGGAGGCCCCGAAGGGCGCCCGCGACTACTTCTCGGACAAGACCGCCGACGGCACGACCCTGCCGTACGAGGACATGCTCAAACTCCCCGGCCCCGTCTACGCGGTCGCCGACCCGGCCGTCGCCGAGCGCCACACCACATGGGCCAAGCCCCCGGGCGCTGCCGAGCCCGACAGCACGAAGGTCGAGACGGACGGCTGGCTGGCCGGATATTTCGGCAACAACTACGCCAACGACCGCGTACGCATCGACCAGGCCGGCGGGAACGAGCTCAGGACGACCTACCCCACCATGTACGTCGCCACCGACAAGTGGACGTCGTTCGTGGCCCAGAACGTGCTGAGCGAGCTCGACACCGAGGGCGAGTACTACATCGACCGCTGGCAGGGCCACGACACCCTCTACTACTACCCGCCGGGCGGGACGGTCGAGGGCAAGACCATCAGCCTGACCTCCTTCGACGCCCCGTTCTTCGAGCTGGAGAACGTCAGGGGCGTCACGCTCAAGGGCCTGAAGCTGAACGGCACCACCGGCACCGGCGTGCGCCTGCTCGACGCCGAGTCCTGCACGATCGACGGCCTGGAGATCCTCAACGTCAGCATGGACGCGGTCCAGATCGGCGAGGCCAACGACGCGATCACGGCCATCGCCGAATACCGCACGAGCCGGGGCGGCCACCGCAACCGCGTCGTCAACAGCAGGCTGCACGACCTGGGCGGTGGCGGCGTCTTCACGGCGGGCGGCGACCGCGACTCGCTCGAACGCGGTGACCACGTGGTGGAGCACAACGAGATCTACGACTTCTCGAAGCTGGCCACGTACACGCCCGCCGGTTACATGTACGGCGTCGGCAACACGTTCCGCTACAACGACGTCCACGACGCGCCGCACATGGCCATCCAGATCATGGGCAACGACATGGAGATCAGCCACAACAGGTTCGAACGGCTGGTGACACACGCCTCCGACCAGGGCGTCATCTACGCGGGGCGGGACTACACGTACCTGAACAACGTGGTGGCCCACAACCTGTTCAGGGACATCGGCGCGGACGGCAACCAGGCCATCTACATGGACGACGGGATGTCGGGGATGGTGGTGCACCACAACTTCTTCGACATCGTCCAGCACGGCCTGTTCTACCAGTCGGGCCACAGCAACGTCGCGGCCGACAACGTGTTCAAGGACGTGAAGTACATCGGCCACGACAAGCTCTACCACGAGGGTGGCAAGCGGCTGCCGGTGGCCAACGCGAAGGTCGTGGTCGAGCGGTTCAACGACATGCTGAAGATCGGTGACGGCACCGGATTCACCAACACCCGGCGCAACGTGGAGAAGTGGTACCGCCACTACGCCAGGCAGTATCCGAACATCCGCGACTGGTACGTCCCGTCCACCGCCGACGGCCGGGTCTGCACCGAGATCGGCACCACGGAGTGCACGGACGAGCAGGTGTGGAGCAACCCGAACTCTGTCTACGTCCCGGCGCGCAACGTGCTGACGCGGTCGGTGAGCATCGGCACCGGCGACTTCGCCTACACCGACGACGCCGGCGGGCTGAGCGTGAAGACGTTCAATCCGGACTTCGACTCCCACAACGTGAAGGGGGCCGGCGCGGCCGAGCTCGCCTTCGATCCGGCCACGGGCAAGTTCGACGCCCGCACCACGCCGCTGAACGCGGCCGAGGGCTTCGGCCGGGCGTGGGTGAAGGAGTGGAACAGGACGTTCACCCTGGACGGCATCGGGCCGGCCGCGAGCTGATCCCGGGCAACGGTAAGGCCCAGGCCGTCCCGGCCTGGGCCTTTACACGCTCGCGGGCCTCCCCCGAGAGCTCGCGCGGCCGCAGAGGGCGCTGTGCCGATCAGCGGCCGTACGTCTCCAGCAGCCGCAGCCACACCTCGGAGACCGTGGGGTACGAAGGGACCGCGTGCCACAGCCGGTCCAGCGGCACCTCGCCGACGACCGCGATCGTCGCGGCGTGCAGCAGCTCAGCCGTGTCCGGGCCGACGAGCGTGAAGCCGACGATCACCTTGCGGTCCTCGTCCACGACCATGCGGGCCTGCCCGCGGTAGCCGTCGGCGTGCAGGGAGGATCCGGCGACGGCGCCGAGGTCGTAGTCGACGACGCGAGTCCTGATCCCGGCGGCCTCGGCGGCGGCCGCGGTCAGCCCCACCGACGCGAGCTCGGGGTCGGTGAAGACCACCTGGGGCACCGCGCGCTCGTCGGCCGTGGCCACGTGCCGGCCCCAGCGGTCGTCCTCGACCGCCTCGCCCTTGGCCCGCGCCACGATGACGTCGCCGACCGCGCGGGCCTGGTACTTGCCCTGGTGGGTCAGCAGCACCCGGTGGTTGACGTCGCCGGCGGCGTACAGCCAGCCGTCCCCGACCGGGGTCCCGTCCGGGCCGAGCACGCGCAGCGTGTCGTCCACCGTGAGCCAGGCGCCGGGCTTCAGTCCGACGGCGTCGAGACCGATGTCCTGGGTGTTCGGCGTGCGGCCGACCGCCACCAGGACCTCGTCGGCCTCGACCTGACCGCCGTCGGCCGCACGCCGAACACCCAGGACATCCGTCTCGACGCCGTCGGCCGCCGTGATGCGCACCGTTCCCGTCTCGTCGCGGTGCACCGACGCGGCCTCGGCGCCGAGGCGTACCGAGACGCCGGCCTCACGCAGCGCCTCGGTCACCCGCTCTCCGGCGAACGGCTCGGCCTGCGGCAGCACGCCGTCGCGGGCCAGCATCGTCACCGTGGAGCCCAGGGCGGCGTAGGCGGTGGCCATCTCCGAGGCCACCACGCCGCCACCGATGATCGCGAGCCGGCCGGGGACCGCGGTCGCGGCGGCGGCCTCCCTGCTGGTCCACGGCTTGGCGTCGCGCAGGCCGGGCAGTTCGGGCAGCAGCGCGCCGCTCCCGGTCGCGACGACCACCGCGTGCCGGGCCGTCAGCGTGACCCGGGCGCCGTCGGCGCCGGTGACCTCGACCGTCTTCTCGGACACGATCCGGCCCTGGCCCCTGTGCAGCGCGATACCGGCCGATTCGAGCCAGGCCACCTGGCCGTCGTCCTTCCAGTGCGAGGCGAAGGAGTCACGGCGGGCCAGCACCGCGGCCGCGTCGATCTCACCGGTCACCGCCTCGCGCGCTCCGGGCAACTGCCGCGCCGCCCTTAAGGCCGCCGCGCTGCGCAGCAGGGCCTTGGTGGGCATGCAGGCCCAGTAGGAGCATTCTCCGCCGACCAGCTCGCGTTCGACGATGGCGGCGCTCAGACCGCCCTGCACCGCGCGGTCGGCGACGTTCTCACCGACCGGGCCGGCTCCGAGAACGATGACGTCGTAGGTGTGCTCGCTCATGTCACTTGCCCTTCGCGGCGCGGCCGAGACGCAGGGCCGAGATGAGGAAGAAGATGCCGCCGGGGATGGCGTAACCGGCCGCGTTGGCGAGGGTCGGGTTGGCCGCGGAGGCGCCGAGGATGAACGAGGAGCCGGCGAGGACGGAGATGCCGCCGCTGAGGATCATCGGCCACTGGCCGCCCATCTTGCGCCGGGGGACGGCCACGATGAGCTGGACCAGCCCGGCCACGATCGCCCAGGCGCCCCACACGCGCAGCACCGCGGGGATGCCGGAGGTGCTCGCGATCGCCACGGCGATGGCGGTGATCGAGCTGACGGCGACGTTCACGTACAGGAGGGTCGGTGAGCCGGTGGAGCGCGAGGAGCGGGCGTCGACGATGGCGGCGCCGACGTCGAACAGCGGGTAGAGCACCAGCAGGGTGACCGCGAGCGGTCCCAGGTTCATCGCGGTGGTGAACATCACGAGGGCCCAGACGATGGCGAACGCGAACCGGACGAAGTACAGCCGGCGTAGTGCGGACGCGGTGGTGGAGATGCCGGATGAAGCAGCGATGGCACTCATGTCGAGCCTTTCAGTGGGTGAGTGACGGGGCCTTCCGCAAGACCGAACGTTCTATCGCAACTGAGTATGGGCCCGGCTCGCGCGCACTGTCAAGACCGAACGTTCTACCGCTAGAATGAGGGACATGCGCAGCCCCACCGAAGCCCGGCCGTCCGAAGCGCGAAACCGGCTGCTCGGCACGGCCACCCGGCTCTTCTACACGGAGGGCATCCACTCCGTCGGCATCGATCGCATCGTCATGGAGGCGCAGGTCACCCGGGCCACCCTCTACCGGCACTTCACCGGCAAGGAAGACCTCGTCCTCGCCTACCTGGGCGAGATCGACCGGGCCCTGCGCGGCCAGGCGGAGGAGATCATCGCCGCCGGCCTGCCTCCGGCCGAGACCATCAAGGCCATCAGCGCGTCCATCGCCCAGGGCATCCAGTCCCCCGGCTTCAGAGGATGCGCCTTCCTCAACGCCGCCGCCGAATACCCCGACCCCGAGTCGCCGGTGCACCAGGCCGTGCTCGCCCACCGCCAGTGGTTCCTCGAAACGGTCACGGAGCAGCTCGCCAGGATCGAGAAGTCGGGCTCGGAGGCCGCGGCCCGCCACTTCGTGATGATGCGCGACGGCGCCATGGCGGCCGGCTGCCTGTTCGACCCGGACCTGATCTGCGAGACCCTCCTGCACGGATCGGAAAGACTCCTGGAGGTCTACACCGCGACCAGCGAGCAGAATTCAGCCACCTGAAGACCAGCGCCGGCGCGCCCTCGTCCGTGGCCGCGCGTCGTCCGCGCTGGTCGCACCCTGTCAAGGCGTCGATGCCAACGATCATGGCGGCGCCGGCGCCGGAGTGGAGCCGCATCCCGATGGCGTGCAGGCGGCCGGCCACCGGGACGGTCCAGGTCAGCGGGCTCCAGCCGGCGGTGGCGGACAGCCTGGTCTCGGTCTCCGGGCTCCCCGGCGGCCGTACATCCCGGAGGCAAGAGAAATCTTGAGCTGGTAGACCGGGATGCGCGGCGGAGTGTCGGGCAGCGCGGCCGGCAGTCGCGCTGCCTCCGAGGGCCCGCGCGAGCGTGATCGCGTGGACGAAGCCCAACTGATCACTTGCTGGGTGTGATGATGCCGTAGTGGCCGCCGTAACGGTGGTAGACCACGCTGCCCCGCCCAGTGCTGGCATCAGCGAAGAAGATGAATGGCATACCGGTGGTTTCCAGACGCTCGACCGCTTCACCGATGGAGAGGACGGGTGCGGGAACGGAGCTGACCGTGAGTGGGATCGACACCGGGCCGAGGCTGTGGAGCGTGGGGGCGATCTGCGCGAGCCGGTAACCGTCCCGGCTGTGATAGATGACGCTGTCCTGGCCGGTCTCCGCCTCGGTGAACAGGTAGAAGTCGTAGTCGGACTGTTCCATGTCGAAGGCCGCTTCGTCGGGAGTGGC
Organism: Nonomuraea maheshkhaliensis; assembly: GCF_039529435.1. NCBI lineage: Bacteria > Bacillati > Actinomycetota > Actinomycetes > Streptosporangiales > Streptosporangiaceae > Nonomuraea > Nonomuraea maheshkhaliensis. Next base: position 97,027 of record NZ_BAAAMU010000023.1, on the reverse strand, counting down.
CCAGGCCAGATCGTAGGCCTTGTGCCGGACGATCTCGCGTTTTCCCCCGATCGGGGGGGAGTAGGGTAGCGGGCGACGGTGAGGGCTGGAGCGCCGCCACTCTATGTTGGCGTCCTCCGGGCGTCGCCCACGCAGGTTCTCCCCGTCCCTGCCGGCATGGCGCAACCGGACCCGAAGCCGGTCACCGAGCAGCAGGATGGCTTGGTGCATGGACTCGGCGACCGCCTGAGCGCGGACGAACCGCCCGCTGACGTCGATGTTCGCCTGCGCGGTGCACGGACAGAACACAACCGGATCGGCCGTGGCGCTGAGCTTGACCCGGGCAAAGAGCACGGGCTCGTGGGCGAACGATGTCGCTGCCGCCACCACCTCGCGGGCATTGTCGACTGCGCCGGGTGGAATGGCGCCACGTGTCTCCACCCGCACCTCGCGGGGATCAAGCCTTACGGAGGCGTGTCGACTGCTCATGCCATGTCACGTCCCTTCTGATGGGGCCGGCAGCAAGCAGCAGTTCGCGGGCGAGCCGCGCAGCGTGCTCGGGGTGCACCGGGAACCGCATCAGGCTTGGGGTCGAAGCATCAGGGCCGTCTCCCAAGCGGTGCTCTCCCTTCCTACCCTTCCCAGGGTCGGCATTTGTATCACAGGGACTGATGTGACCTTGATGATCGGGGAACTCACCGGGGACGGTTCGGCTCGGTGGCGGCAGCCATGTCGCGGAATGCCCCCTGCCCCGTTGCGATCGTCCGCTAGAGAGCAGGTCCAGTCGGTCATGGTGGGCCGTCGTCTGCGGTCGTGGAGTGCCGGCTCATCCTCCGGCTGACGGTTCGGAGCCCGGGGGTTCGTCTGGCGGAACCCGACATCAGCAAAGCCGGCACCGGGCCCCTCTCAGCCCAGACTTGTCCGGAAATGGTCGGCGAACCAATTGCGTGCCAGGTCGGCGACGCTTTCCAGCGCTCCGGGCTCCTCGAAGAGGTGTGTGGCATCAGGGATGACCTCCAGGTGGTTTTCACAGCGCATTCGCTCTTGTGCCGCCTGATTGAGATCGAGCACCAGTTCGTCTCGACCGCCCACGATCAACAGCGTCGCCGCCTGCACCTCGGACAGCCGCGGTCCGGCCAGGTCCGGCCGTCCACCACGCGAGACAACGGCGGCCACCACACTGCCCGGTTCCGCCGCGGCCCACAGCGCGGCCGCTGCTCCGGTGCTGGCGCCGAAATAGCCCACCGGCAGCCCCGTGACCTGCTGCTGATCAGTGAGCCAGTTCGTCACTTGTACGAGCCGTTCGGCCAGCAACTCGATGTCGAACACGTTGCCACGGTCATGCTCCTCCTCGACCGTGAGCAGATCGAAAAGCAAGGTACCCAGACCAGCGCGGTTGAGCAGCGAGGCCACATGCCGGTTTCGAGGGCTGTGTCGGCTGCTGCCACTGCCGTGCACGAAGACCACCACTCCCTCGGCCTTCTCCGGAATGGTCAGTCGCCCAGACAGTTGGACGCGACCGGCGTCCACGAGCACCTCATCGGCGATCTCCGGCGAGGCAGATTTCGGCGAGTTCCCCTTCTCGCCCTTGCCAACCGGATTCGCAGCCCGCTGCAGCAGTTCGACCACTTGCTCATCTCTGATCTGAGTGAAGTCGACGTACCAGGCCCCGATGGAGTAGAGAGCACCAGGCGTCTCCAAGCAGATCACCTCGTCGGCGTCCTTGCGCAGGCTCGCGATCGTCTCCGGCGCCCCGACAGGGATTGCCAAAATCACACGCGAGGCCCCGCGCACACGAGCCACCTGGCAAGCGGCACGTGCGGTACTGCCCGTGGCCACCCCGTCGTCCACCACGATGACCGTACGGCCTGCGAGGCTGACCGGTGCGCGGCCGTCACGAAAGCAACGCGCACGGCGTAGCAGCTCGGCTTCCTCGCGCTCCTCGACCTTGGCCATCTCCTCGGGCGTGGCATTCACCATCCGGACGACATTCGAATTGATCACGCGGACGCCGCCTTCTCCAATGGCGCCGAATCCCAGCTCAGGCTGGAACGGCACCCCCAGCTTACGGACCGTGATCACATCCAGCGGCGCACCCAAAGCCTGGGCCACCTCGAAGGCCACCGGTATGCCACCCCTTGGCAGCCCCAGGACAACCGCATCCTCATCGAGGATCAGTCCAGCCAGTCGTTCGGCCAGGCGCACACCTGCATCATGACGATCGGCGAACACGATCCGCACCCCCCGGAAAACCACTACTTTGGGCGATCGCAGCATTGCCCTGGGGGGCGCTTCATGTCATTCCCCCAGGTCCCAGCCTTGATCCATTCCTGATAGGTGCCGGGTTTGGCTGCCGAGGCGCCAGCCCAGGTCGTTCGTTCGGGCGGAAGGCGGGCCTCTTCATGAACCAAACCTGGCGGCTCAGGCACGCGGCCGCACAACGGCCACCGGACCCGACGCGTAGTGCAGGACGCCGTGGCTGACCGAGCCGAGCATGGCCGAGCGGATCACACCGCGGCCCCGCGAACCCACGACGACCAGATCGGCATGAGCGGAGGTCTCGCACAGCGCCGCGATGGGATTCCCACGGAACACCGATTCGGTCACGATCACGCCGGGGTACCGGTTCAACCACGGCGACAGCATGTCATGGACATGCTTTTGCCGCGCTTGGGCGATGAACTCAAGGTCCAGCGGGAAGGCCGCGGACACCCTGCTCGACGGCAGATCCCAAGCGTGCACCACCCACAGCCGGGCCCCCCGCGCCTGCGCCTCCTCGAAGGCGTAATCGAGAGCCGGGTGCACGGCGTCTTCGGGATCGAACCCGGCCACGATCTCGCCCTGCACCACCGCAGGTGTGCCGCGGACCACCACCACAGGCCCCGGCGCATGCCCGGCAAGGCCCAAGCTCACCGAACCCAGCAGAAGGCCGGTGAATCCGCCGATGCCGCGACTACCCACCACGATGACGGCGGCCTCCGCGGCCTGCGCGCGCAATATCTCATCGGGGTCGCCAAAGAGCAGTTCGGTGCTCGTGTGGAGGTTTGGCCGGGACTCGGCCACCATCGCGGCGGCCTCGGCCAGCAGCCGCTCTCCCTCCCTGCGAACCGGGTCGTCGGCCGAGCGCTCGTACGGTTGCCCGCCGTGGAGGAGCGGCTCTTCGACATGGACGATCCGCAAGTCGCAGCCACGTCTAGCTGCGTCGTCGGCCGCCCACAGCACTGCGGCCAGCGCTCCCCGGGAGCCGTCCACACCTGCGATGATCGGTTCAGACATACGACAACCCCTCTCCCGTCGGGCCCGCAGCCCGCAACATGACGCGGACGCCCTGCGGCAACCCACCGAACACGGGCTACGCTCCTCGCATCCGTCCACGATGAGCCGCGACTCACCGTCCGGAAACCACCGAAGCCGGCGTGGTGATCAGCATCCCGACGGGAGATACAGCCAGCGCGCGGCTGCCCGGCTCTCCATCCAGATCACGGGTTCGCGCAGATCACCTCCACAAAGTGGCCGACCATCTCCTCAGGCAGGTTCCTGGCCAGGTCGGCCTCGCTGATCATGCCCGCGAGCCGATGTTCGTCGATGACCGGCAGGCGGCGAATCCGGTGCTGCTCCATCGTCCGGAGCACCTGCTGAAGATCGGCCTCCGCTTCAACGGTGATCGGCTTGCCCTGCGCGAGTTCTCCCGCGGTCATCGTCGTGGGATCGCCTCCCGCTGCAACGCACTTGAGCACGATGTCCCGGTCGGTGATGATGCCGTGAAGCCGGTCATCGTCGCCGCAGATCGGCAACGCTCCCACGTCCAGCTCGTGCATCCGCTGCGCGGCGAATGTAAGAGTCTCGTGCTCACCGATGCATTCGACGCCTTGATGCATGATGTCCCGTGCTGCTGTCACGATCCCCTCCTCACGCTGAAGGTTCTCTTTTCCCCTGCCCCGACCGACGATCCTCAGCCTCGGGTGAGCCCAGACTTTGTCAGGACCGTACCGTTCTCTTCTCGTTCCCAGGGCATCGACCACAGCCGGCTCGCTCCGATGCCGACCGCGTCGGACGTAAACCGATGGTTCAGGCCCTCGGCCCGTCGAGCCTCCATCCGCGAATCCCACTCCATCGGGTTACCGGCCGAGCCGTGACCACGGTGGGGCAGCCAGTCGGCGCCCACTCGTTCCGCATCGCGTCATCCACGACCCAGCCCCTCTCACCGGGCCCGGCACCCCATCGCCCCGCTCTCGATCGCTCGCCGGCCGTCCGGCCTCCTCACGATCGGGGCCCGGGGACAGATGGTTGGGCTCAAGTCCCCGTCCGGACAGACCTTGGCACCCGGAGGAGGGTGTCCGCGTGTTCTCTCTACGGCCCCCCGACGAACTCCTGAGAGCGGACCACCGCGACGGGGCAGCGCGCGTGGTGGAGCACCCCTCTGCTCACCGACCCGAGGAACAGCGAGCCGAGTGCGCCGCGTCCGTGGGAGCCGACGACGATCAGGTCGCACGTGGTGCTGGTGAGCGCGTCGACGGGGTGTGCGTTCTGGACGTCCTCAGCGAGGTTCACCTCGGGATACCTGGCCCGCCATGCCGCGATGCGCTTCCTGACGACCTCGCGCTGGGCGGCACGGACCTCGCCCAGGTCGTAGGAGACCTCGGGGGCGAAGGCGTGCACGGGCACCTGCCATGCGTGGATCAGGCGCAGCGTGGCACCCCGCTGTCTGGCCTGCTCGAAGGCATAGCCGAGGGCCGGCTCACAGGTGTCGGAGTCATCGACGCCGACACCTATCTCGCCCCTTTTCTCCCGCTGCTCGGCGCGTACGACGACCACAGGGCAACCGGCCTGCGCGGCCACCTCCATGGTGACCGATCCGAGCAGGGCGCCGACGAATCCGCCCACCCCTCGGTTGCCGATGACCAGCTCGCTCGCCTCCTGCTCCCGCAGAACGGCCGAGGGCACGCCCTCGATCGACCGGGTGCTCACCTCCACGGTCGGCTGCCGGACGCGCGCGATCGCCTCGGCCGCCTCCAGCACCTTGCCCGCCGCCTTGCGCAGGTGATCCTCCTGGTCCGAAACCGGAAATCTGGTGATGTCGTACGGCCGCCGATCCACGACGTGCACGATCCGCAACTCGGCACCGGCCCGGAGCGCATCGTCGGCGGCCCACTCGACCGCCGCGTCGCTGGGAGCCGAACCGTCCACCCCCGCAATGATCAGACCTGTCATGATGTCCCCCTCATCCAGCCGCATGGGAACGACCCTCCAGGGTCCGCCCTCCCGGTCACTCCGGCTCGCCCCTGGGCCGTACCACCGCCACCGGGCACGCCACATGATGCAACACCCCATGGCTGACCGAGCCGAGCACCGCCGAGGAGAAACCACCCAGGCCACGCGAGCCGACCACGACGAGGTCAGCCGTCGCCGCGGCCTCGATGAGCGCGGCCACAGGATGGTCGCGCACCTGCTCATCCATGATCACGACATCGGGGTTAGCCTCTCGCCAAGGAACCACCCGCGCGCGTGCCGCGCGTGCCTCCTCGTGGAAGGAGTCCTCCAGCAGAGGGCTGTACGCCGGCCACGACGGCGAGAACACCGGCGTTCGCCAGGCGTACACAACGTGCAGACGGGCGTGACGGGCACGAGCCTGTTGGAGGGCATAGGCCATGGCCAGTTGTGAGCCTTCGGAGCCATCGTCGCCGACCACGACCCGATCATGCCGGGCGACGAGACCTCGGACGATGACGACAGGGCCGACGGCATGCCCCGCCACGGCCAGACCCACCGACCCGAGCAGCAAGCCGGAGAACCCGCCCATTCCCCTGCTGCCCAGCACCAGGCTCTCGGCAGACACCGATTCACCTATCAGCGACTCGACTACGTTGCCCGCCGACATCTCGGTGCTGACCTGGACATCCCTGCTCACGTCGCGGGCCTTGCCGGCGGCGGTCTCCAGCGCGCCGGCGCAGTACTTCGACGTGTCCATGCCGTGGGACCACTGCTCACAGACATGCACGATCCGCAGCGACAGTCTCCTCCGCCGGGCATCGGCGGCGGCCCACTCCACCGCCGCCATAGATGATGCGGAGCCGTCTGTTCCGACCACGATCCCTCCACGCATCATCCCTCCCCTCACCTGCTGATCCTCACGACCCCACCTTCCCGAAAGCGACATAAAGACACGATTGGCTAGAAAACTCAATTTGCGCCTGGCGTGCGTCAAGCCCGCACGACGCCGCCAAGCCACGAACAGGAAAGGACTGACAAAAGCCTGGACGGTGGCGGATCATCTTGCGGTCGCTGTCGTCCCGAATCAGCGCCCGCCCCCGTGACCTCGGACCTGGCCCGGAAGCAAGCCCGCAACGCTCTCATGCGAAGGTCGCGCTGGTCAGAGAGGATATCGCCCCTGTACGAGGGTAGCCATCCATCGGGACACCCGCAGGGCCCAGGGTTACGCTCCAACGGTAGCGGGACGCTTCGACGGACCCGTGGTGGTCGGTCTCCGGCGACGGATGCGAGGTGAGAGCCGTGGCTGAGCCCCAGAGAGTGGCCATAGGTCACGACCGCTCGGGCTTCTCGATGCAGGCCTTGGACTGGGCGCTCGACGAGCGTGAGCTGAGAAGGTTGCCGCTGACGGTCACCCACGCGTGGCGCCGGCCTTACGGCGAGGCGGCCGATGAGGTCAAGCCGCACCTGCGCAAGGCCGCAGAGCACTCTCCGCCGGCTCCGCCTGGTGGCCGAGCACGCCGCCTGCCCCGTCGCCATCGTCCCCAGCCTTCCCGACGACCGACCGAGCAGATGAGGGGATGACCTCCAAGCTAGTCGCCTGCCCGCCGTCGATCACAGGGCTGGAAGCCAGGGCCAGAGGCGATTTCGCGAGCCACCGCTCAGATGGGCGGCAGCCACCGTTGAGGGGAGAAGAACCACGATGAAGGCAGCGATAGGAGACCGGCTGATCGTCGAGAGCGCCCACGATCACGAGCCCCGGCGGGTCGGCGTGATCACACAGTTGCGCCACGAGGACGGTTCCCCACCGTATGTGGTGCGCTGGATGGACTCCGAACATGAAACCCTCGTGTTCCCGGGGCCGGACGCCCATGTGGTGAGCAAGCAGGAAAGGGAAGCGTCACTTCCCCCTCCGTGAACACAGGCGTCCATACGAGCTCACTGGCGCTCGAAGGACGTCCAGGGCGACGGCACACGGCCCGCGCAGGCGTCACCAGTCACGCCGCGACCGTGCCCGGCGCTGAGCGGCTCATGCTCATGACGTCCGCTCGCCCCGTGGTCGGACCACCGCGACCGGACAGGTGACGTGGTGCAACACGCCGCGGCTGACGGAGCCGAGCACCGCCGAGGCGAAGCCGCCCATCCCACGCGAGCCCACCACCACCAGATCGGCCGAGGCCGAGGCGTTCATGAGGGCGGAGACAGGATGCTCGCTTACCTGCTCATCCGTGAGCTCGATGTCCGGGTTCTTGTCCCGCCACGGGATCACCGCTTCGCGTGCCGTACGCTGCTGCTGCTCGAAGGTGCTCTCCAGCACCTTGCTGTAGGCGGAGGCGTACGGTGCGGACATCGGCACCTGCCAGGCGTACACCACACGGACGTGGGCTTGGCGGGCACGGGCCTGCTCGATGGCGTACTCCATCGCCGCCTGCGAGCACTCCGAGCCGTCGTAGCCCACCACTATCCGCCCGTACCGGTCCTCGGCGGGGCCGCGCACGATGACGACCGGCCCGGTGGCATGCCCCGCCACAGCCGCACCGACCGAGCCGAGCAGCATCCCGGCGAACCCGCCCCGTCCCCTGCTGCCCAGGACCGCGCTGTCAGCTGAGGCCGACCCGGTGATCAACTGCTCGACGACATTGCCGCTCCGCGATTCCGTGGTCACCTCCACATCCGGCGTCACCTCGCGCGCCCGTTCAGCGGCGGCCTCCAGCACGTCCGCGCAGTAGCGCGACTGAGCCTCGCCCAAGCTGGGCGGCCACCGCTCACACACGTGCACGAGGCGTAGCGAGCGCCCACGGCGGCGCGCGTCAGCAGCCGCCCACTCGACGGCCGCAGTCGCCGGAGCGGACCCGTCCACTCCTACCATGATGTGTTCTGTCATCACCCGCACTCCCCCTTCACGGCCTGGCTCTCACTGCCAAGCCCTTGAGCACAGTCCACAGCCACCCAGGACCGAAATCCCCACCCCTGGATTCCTCAATCGGGTTCCAGCTGAGGACGCTGGAACCGCCAGGGCGCCGTCGGCCACCGGGCGTGGATCGCCACCAGGGCCCGCTCGAGCGCCTGCTCCGGGGACACGCTGGTGTCGATCTCGATGGCGTCAGGCCAGGACGCCGCCGTCGCCGTGATGGCGGCGGCGATCACCTGGTCGGCGTCGGACATCCCGCCTTCGCGGTGGACCAGCCGCTCCGCGATCAGCTGCGGCAGAGCGGTGCACCGCAAGGCCACGAGGTCGCTGAAGGTGCGCCTGCCCAGATCTTCGGCGGCCTCCCGCTGCCCGGCATCGCTCCAGGAAGCGTCCAGGATGACCGGCTCGCCGTGCAGCAGCAAGGCCTCCGCCCGGGACAGCAGCTCGTGATAGGTGCGCTCGGTCCACTCCCGGCTGTAGATGCCTTCGCCGAAGGGAGCCGGCGCGGGCTGTTCCGCCGCGATCCCGGCCAGCTCCTTGCGAACGCGGTCGCTGCTCAGCAGCGTGTAACCGAGCCGGTCGGCGATCGCCGCGGCGATGGTGGTCTTGCCGGTGCCCGGACCTCCACCGACAAGGACCAAGGTCACCGCGCCAGCCCGCAGATGACGCAACGCCAGCTCCGTGAGTTCGCGCGCCTCCCACGCCGCACCGGAGTCTCCTTGCCGATGGCGCAGAGCGGCGACCTTGGCGCGGACGAAGGCCCGGTAGGCGACGTAGTGATGCCACAGTGAGGCCGGTGAGAGATCACCGGAGAACTCGACATACCAGTGCAGGAACAACTCGGCCAGCCGCGGAGCCCCCAGCCGCTCCAGGTCCATGGACAGGAAGGCGGCATCGTCCAGACCGTCGACAAAGCGCAGCCGTTCGTCGAACTCCAAGCAGTCCAAGATCCGGGGTCCATCGTCCAGGCAGAAGATGTCGTCCGCCAGCAGATCGCCGTGACCGTCCACGATGCGCCCCTCGCTGACCCGGGTGGCGAACAGGCGCTCACGGCCGTCAAGGAAGCGTAGAACGAGCCGTTCGATCTCCTGGATGGCCTCGGGGTCGGCGACCCTATCAGGCAGCTCCAGGACTTGTTCGAAACTGTCCGTCCAGCGGCCCCGAAGCGCCGACACCTCTCCCTGCCGGTCGATCTGCGGACTGCGGTGGGCGCGGCCGTGCAGGCTCGCCACCATCCGAGCGACCTGGCGCAGATCTTCCTCCACCGGTTCGCCTGAGCGAACCATCGTGGCAAGACGGCGCTCCCCGGGCATGCGCCGCATCACCACGAGGTGTTCGCAGGGCTGCCCATCGGGGCCGAGCACGTCGGCGACACCCTCGTAGACATCAGGAGCCAGCCGCCGGTTGAGCCTCACTTCCTCAAGGCTGACGGCCCGCCGAGCCTCACGCGTGGTGAAGTCCAGGAAACCGAGATTCACCGGCTTCCTCAGCTTGACCGCCCGGTCGCCGAGGAGGATCACCACTGCGGAATGCGTCTCTTTGATCTGTGCCCATGGTCCCATCGATGGTGCCCCCGCCCTCTGCCGCTCACCTGTCCATGGCCTGATTCGACGGGCCGACCTCCTCTCGCGATCTGCTCCCCGGGCTGCCCCCTAACCGTATTTCCCCAGGTTGGTGCGGTTGACTCCGTCAGAGGCCTACCCAGGGGCCACCAGTCATGGCGCCCGTTCGGTGCCACGCACAGGTGCTCCCCCGATTCTGAGCCGAACCGCAGCCGTGCAGCCTGCCCACGCGGATTGCCGTCTCGAGGCCCGCACCATACGCCCCTTTTGTCTGCTTCTGGGTATCAACCCATCTCTGTGGGCTCCCGGCGAAGGGAGCGGAGGGCCTCGACGGCAGGTTGTTCGAGCCACAGTCACGACGCGGATAGATCGCCCAACGCGGTCGAGAAGGAGCCTGTGATGACGTGGGATCCCATCCGTAAGACCGGGGGCCAGGCTGTCACGCCCAACCTGATCGACTACACGGAGGAATGTCGCGCGTTCTCCTGGACCACGGCTCAGCGATCGTTCTTCCACGGCTCGCCTGACAGCCGGGGATCTAACATGGCGTACGAGGCCGTTGACCGTCACATCGAGGGCCTTCGGTCCGACCACGTGGCGCTTCGGTGCATCGGTAGGGACGGCCAGGTGACTGAACTGACCTACCGGGATCTGCACGACGCGAGCAACCGCTTCGCCAACGTGCTGGGCGCCTTGGGGGTCGGAAAGGGTGACCGGGTGTTCACGCTGCTCGGGCGGCTGCCTGAGCTCTATGTCACGGTTCTGGGGACGCTGAAGAACCTCAGCGTGCTGTCTCCGCTGTTCTCCGCCTTCGGTCCAGAGCCGATCTGCGAGCGGCTACGCCTCGGGGAAGGACGAGTGCTCGTGACCACCCCAGAGCTGTACATGCGCAAGGTCGCCGGAATCCGCCAGTCGCTGCCCGAGCTGAAGTACGTGCTGGTCACAGGCAAGGGACCGGCCCCAGGGGGCACTCTGCTGCTGAGCGAGCGCATGGCGGAGGCAGGCGGGCGGTTCGAGATCCCGCCCACGGACCCCGAGGACATGGCACTGCTCCATTTCACCAGCGGCACCACGGGCAGGCCGAAGGGCGCGATCCATGTGCACGATGCCGTGGTGGCCCACCACACGACCGCGAAGTATGCCCTTGACCTGCGTCCCTCGGACGTCTTCTGGTGCACTGCAGATCCCGGCTGGGTGACCGGCATGTCGTACGGCGTCATCGCGCCCCTCACCTTCGGGCTCACCCTCGTGGTCGACGCAGGCGAGTTCGACGCGAGGCGCTGGTACCGCACACTGCAGGACCAGCAGGTGACCGTCTGGTACACCTCTCCGACGGCGTTGCGCATGCTCATGCGCCGTGGCGACGCTCTGCCCCGTGAGTACGACCTGTCCAGGCTGCGGTACATCGCCAGCGTGGGAGAACCGCTGAACCCCGAGGTGACGGTCTGGGGTCTGCGGGCGCTCGGCCAGCCTGTTCATGACAACTGGTGGCAGACCGAGACCGGCGCCATCATGATCAGCAACTATGCGGCGATGGACATCAAACCCGGCTCCATGGGACGCCCGCTGCCCGGGGTTGAGGCAGCGCTGCTCGAGCGCGGTGCGGACGGCCGTGCCCGCGTCGTCGATGGATACGCACGGGAGATCGTTGCCCCTGGGGTCGAAGGGGAACTCGCGTTGCGGCCTGGCTGGCCTTCGATGTTCCGCGGCTACCTGGGTCAGCCGGAGCGATATGCCAAGGCCTTCGCCGGGGGCTGGTACCTGTCAGGTGACATCGCTCGTAAGGACGAGGATGGATATTTCTGGTTCGTCGCACGGGCAGACGATGTGATCAAGTCTGCGGGCCATCTCATCGGTCCGTTCGAGGTCGAGTCGGTGCTGATGGAGCATCCCGCGGTCGCCGAAGCCGGCGTGATAGGCAAGCCCGACCCGGTGGCGGGTGAACTGGTGAAAGCCTTCGTCACCCTCAATGCCGGCTACGAGCCCTCCGAGACTCTCCGGCTGGAGCTGGTCGCCTTCGCCCGGCGCCGGCTGGGCGCGGTCGCCCCCAAGGAGATCGCTTTCGATCAGAACCTGCCGCACACCCGCAGTGGAAAGGTCATGCGCCGCCTGCTCAAAGCTCGCGAACTCGGCATGCCCGAGGGCGACACCTCAACCCTGGAGCACCCCGACGGGTGAAGGGCACGATCACCTCGTTCCGGCGTGGGCCGCCAGGAACCGTGCCCCGCCGGCCACGCTGGAGAAGGCGGCGTAGTCGTCTTCCTCGATGCGGTACGCGCTGATGTCGCTCAGCGTCTCGACGAAACTGAGGAAATCCAGCGAGTCCAGTTCGAGGAGGTCGCGAAAGTCGGCATCCGGCGGCAGGGCCGCCAAATCGGCATCCGGCGCGACCTGGGCCAGCGCGCGTTCGACAAGTTCTCGTGCCTGCTGCGGGCTCATAGCTCCTCCGGATGGTTGAGCAGCCGGTCGACGGCCGCGAGAAACCGGGCGCCGGTGAAGCCGTCGGTGGCGCGGTGATCGCCGGCGAGCGTGACGGTGACCACGGGCCGGACCCCGAGGAGTCCGTCGACCGCCCAGGGACGGTCGAGGATCTTGCCGAAGCCGACGAGGGCTACTTGCGGTGGGTAGATGATGCCATGGACCGCCTCCACCCCCAGGTCTCCCAAGTTGGTGACGGTGATGGTCGCCTCGGTCATCTCAGTGCCCCGCAGCCTCCCGGCGCGTGACCGGGTGACCAGGTCTCTCAGATCGGCCATGACGTCGTCGAGGTCGCGCTCGGCAACGTCGTGCAAGGCGGGCGCGATCAGACCGCCGGCCTTGAGCGAGATCGCCACCCCCACGTGCACCCCGTCGCCCGGTACGAAGGCGTCGTCGATCCAGAAGCCGTTGAGTTCAGGCACTTCCTTGGAGGCGCAGGCAGCCGCCTTGAGAAGCAACGCGGCAGGGAGCGTCCGCTGAGGTACCGGGAGATCCCGGTTGCGCTCGCGCAACCACGTGAGCGCGGCGTCGAGGTCGACGGTCGTGCTCAGGTAGTAGTGTGGGATCTCCCGTTTCGACTTGGCCATCACTCGCGCGATCACCTGACGCATGGCGTCTTGGCGGCGTTCCCCGTCCGGCTTCCTCACGGCGTGCTCGCCCGCGGGGGGCATCGGCTGGGCTTCGGCCGGCCCCGCCGCCTCCTGCAAGCCGTCCTCGCGTGCGGCGGCGCGGACGTCAGCGGCGCGGATCGCCCCCGTGATGCCTGTGCCCTGGATGTCACCGAGGACTACGCCGAGTTCCGTCGCGAGCTTGCGGGCCAGCGGCGATGCCTTCACCCGGCGTTCGGCGTGCTCGACGTCCGTGCGGGTCACCCGCCCGCCCGGGCCGGTGCCGTGCACGGCCGTCAGATCCAGCCCGCGCTGCTCGGCGAGGTGCCGCACGATCGGTGAGGTGACAGGCGGGGGCGCAGGGCCTGGCTCCGGCGCATTTGCCGCTGTTTCTGGCCGGCCTTTCCTGGCCGGGGCGGGCGGAGCTTCCGGAGCTGGTGCCCGTGACTCGGGCGGGGCGGGCCGCGGTCTCCGCGCCGGGGTAGGGGCTTCGGCTCCGGTGCCGCTGATGCGGGCGAGAGGCGTGCCGACCGGGACGCGCTCGCCGACGCCCACCAGCAGGTCATCCACCACCCCGGTGTGGAACGACTCGACCTCGATCAGGGCTTTGTCGGTGTCGATGACGGCGATGATGTCACCCTTGTGGATCGAATCTCCGGGCTGGACCAGCCATTCGGCCACGGTGCCGGACTCCATGTCGGCGCCGAGCGAGGGCATCCGGAACTCCGATGGTTCTCCTGTCATGAAGCGAGCACCCCTTGGGCCGCCGCGACGATGGCGGGTACCTGGGGAATGGCGGCTTCTTCCAGGTGACGGGCATAAGGGATGGGCACCTCGGCAGTGCACACGCGCGCGATCGGCGCGTCCAGCTCGTAGAAGGCCTGCTCGCCGATACGCGCGGCTATCTCGGCCGACAGGCTGCCCGAGCGCCAGCCCTCGTCCACGATGACGACCCGGTGTGTCCGGGTAACCGACTCCATGACCGTGGCATCGTCGAGTGGCCGCAGAATACGCAGGTCGATCACGTCCGCCTCGACGCCCTCGGCGGCCAGCGCGTCGGCGGCTGAGAGCAGTTTCGTCGCAGTGCCGCCGTAGCCGATCAGCGTGACGTGTTTCCCGGAGCGTCGCAGCGCTGCGTGGGCGATGTCCACGGGGCCGGGGCGCAGTACCCCCGACATGCTGTAGAGCGCACCATGTTCGAAGATCAGGACGGGATCCGGGTCCTGCAGAGCAGGCCAGAGCATGCCGCGAGCGTCCTCCAGCGTCGCGGGCGCCAAGATTTTCAGTCCGGGGATGTGCGCGTACCAGCCTTCCAAGCTGTGTGAATGCTGAGCGGCGAGCTGCCTGCCGGCTCCGGTGGTCATGCGGATGACCAGCGGGACATTGAGCTGGCCTCCCGACATGTGCAGCAGCGTCGCGGCGTTGTCCAGGATTTGGTCAAGGGCCAGCAGGCTGAAGTTGACCGTCATGATCTCTACGATCGGCCGCATCCCGCCCATCGCCGCTCCGATCCCGGCGCCTACGAACGCCGCCTCCGACAGCGGGGTGTCGCGGATGCGTTCCGGGCCGAACTCCTCCAGCAGGCCCAGGCTGACCGCGAAGCAGCCACCGTAGGCTCCGACGTCCTCTCCCATGAGAAAGACGCGCTCGTCGCGGCGCATCGCCTCGCGGATCGCCTCCCTCATCGCCTCGCGATACGTCGTGGGCCCGGTCACGACGCCGCCTCCCCCTGCTTCGCCGGCATCGTGCGGCCCTCCGGCGGCGTCGGGCTGTAGACGAACGTGCTGAGCTCCTCCACCGGTTCAAGTGGTGCCTGCTCGGCGAAGGCGACTGCTTGATCGATCTCAGCGGCCACGTCCTTCTCCAGCACGGCGAGATCCTCGTCCTTGATCTCTCGCGCGGTCTTCATCCGCGTGATGAGGGCGTCGATCGGGTCGCGTTTCTTCCACTGCTCGACCTCGGCCTTGTCGCGATAGCGCTCGGGGTCGTACATCGAGTGCGCGCGGAACCGGTAGGTGCGCAACTCCAGAAAATGGGGCCCGGCCCCAGCGCGGATCGACTCGGCGGCCTTGGCCGCAGCGTCGGCGACGGACAGGACGTCCATGCCGTCCACCGGCCATGCCACGACGTCGTAGCTCGCGGCGCGGAGCGCCAGATCGGTCTCGGCATGAGATTTCGGCAGCGCGGTGCCCATCGCGTACTGGTTGTTCTCGCAGGCGAACAGCACCGGCAGCCGCCAGAGCGCGGCAAGGTTGACGCATTCGTGAAACTCGCCTTCAGCCACGGCACCGTCGCCGAAGAAGCAGGCGGTCACCCTGTTGCGCCCCAGAAACTCGTCGGCGAGTGCGAGACCAACCGCCAGGGGAAGGCCACCGCCGACGATCGCATTCCCGCCGTAGAAGCCACGGGCGGCATCGAAGATGTGCATGGAGCCGCCTCGGCCCCGGCTGCACCCGGCTGCCTTCCCATACATCTCGGCCATGATCGCCGTAGCCGGCACCCCACGGGCAAGCGCGTGACCGTGCTCCCTGTAAGTCGACACGACCGCGTCATCCGAGGTGAGCGCCTGACACACCCCGGCCGCCACAGCCTCCTCCCCGATGTACAGATGCATGAAGCCGCGGATCTTCTCGCTGCTGTACAACTCGACGCAGCGCTCCTCGAACCGGCGGATGCGCAGCATCTGGTGCAGCAACTCACGGTGCAGGGTGATCCGCGCCTTGTCTTTGTGTCTCATGAGACTTCCTCGCCTACGTGCCCCCGTGGAGACCCCACCGCACGAGTTGCACCGTCGGAATCGGCGAATCCGGTCCTGTGGTGGTGCGGACCAAGGCCGAGCCCGCGGCGTCTGGCCTGCGGCAACGTTCGAATCTCTTCCCGCTGAACCCTTCCCAGCGGCGCCGGGGTGAATCGGCGGAGTCCCGTTGGCACCACTCACTTCGCCTACGCGGCAGTGGACTGCCAGCGACGATTCCGTGGAAAGCCAGCGTCCACCCCACCTGGGTGCGTCGTCTTCGTTCCACTCCAGCTTGTCGATCAACCTGGCATCGATCAGCTCGGAGGCCGCAGGGGTCTTCCGTCCCGATATCTCGATTACCGAAGTCCTCCGCTCGGAGGGACCAAATCCTCTATTCGGACAAAACGCCCAAATCAAGACTGAGAGAAGGATCAGCGGGAGGTATTACCATGATCACTCTCAGTATCATCAAGGCCGACACCGGAGGCTTCGTCGGCCACTCGGCCGTGCATCCGGACATGATGGCCGAGGCCCGCCGCGAGATGATGCGAGCCATCGACTCGGGGCTACTCATCGACGGGCACGTCGACAGTTGTGGCGATGACATTTCGCTCATCATGACCCACACGTATGGCCCGGATGCGGATCTCATCCACTCCTTCGCCTGGGACACCTTTCAGGCCACCACCCACATCGCCAAAGAGCTCGGTCTGTACGGCGCAGGTCAGGACCTGCTGTCGGACGCCTTCTCCGGCAACCTGCGGGGCATGGGTCCCGGCTATGCCGAACTCGAGTTCGGGGAGCGGCCCTCGGAGCCGGTGATCTGCTTCCTGGCTGACAAGACCGAACCAGGCGCGTGGAACCTGCCGCTGTACAAAATGTTCGCCGACCCGTTCAACACCGCCGGCCTGATCATCGACCAGAAGATGCACGCGGGCTTCACCTTCGAGGTCTACGACCTGTACAAGGAGAAGCGCATCGACTTCGACTGCCCGGCCGACCTGTACGAGATGCTGATGTACATCGGTGCTCCGGCTCGATATGTCATCCACAGCGTCCGTTCCAAGACTCTGACAGAGACCGCGGCCGCCACCAGCACCCAGCGCCTCTCGCTCATCGCCGGCAAATACGTCGGCAAGGACGACCCCGTGATGATCGTCCGCTGCCAGTCCGGACTGCCCGCGGTCGGCGAGGTGCTGGAGCCCTTCACCTTCGCCTTCGGGGTCGCCGGCTGCATGCGCGGCTCGCACCACGCGCCACTCATGCCCGTGTCCAGCGGTCACGCCCACCCGTCCCGATTCGACGGGCCGCCGCGCGTAGTGGCACTGGGCTTCCAGATTCATGACGGCAAACTGATCGGCCCTCGTGACCTGTTCGCCGATCCCGCGTTCGACCGGGCGCGCCAGCAGGCCAGCGAGGCCATGGACTACTTCCGTCGCCACGGCCCGTTCGAACCTCATCGGCTTCCTCTGGAGGACCTGGAATACACCACGATGACCGTCCTCACCAAGAAACTAGCCAACCGCTGGACGCCGATCACCACCGAGCTCACCACGGCCGCAGCGAGCCGAAGCTGAGGGGAACTCAACGCCATGACAGTGCCGATCGTCGTCGGCGTAGATGGATCAACGCCCTCACTGCAGGCCGCGAAGTGGGCAGGGCAGGAGGCCGCCATCCGGGGCGCACCGCTGCGGATGCTGTACGTGGCGCCGCAGTGGGCCTATGACGTGCCGCTCGTTCCCCAACCGCACGAGTGGGGAACGGGGGTGGAAGCCGCACTCAGGGAAATGCTCGATCATGCGGCCGTCTACGCCAGAGCGGGCAGGCCGCAGGTGAGGGTCACCACCGACGTGATCGACAGCCGACCCGCGGACGCGCTGGTCAGCGCGGCCGAAGAGGCGCAACTCCTGGTCGTGGGAAGTCGCGGCCGTGGCGGCTTCGCCGAACTGCTTCTGGGCTCGGTGAGTCGCGACGTCGTGATGCGGGCATCGTGTCCCGTGGCCGTCATTAGGCAGCCGCGCACGAGCGACCGCGGCGAGATCGTCGTGGGCGTCACTGGAAAACCCGGGCAGGACTTCCTCCTGGACTTCGCCTTCCGCGAGGCCGCGCTCCGCCACGCAACTCTGCGGGCCGTGCACGCCTGGGTGCATCCCGCCGCGAGATTCCCGGGCGACATGCAACCTGTCGTCTACGACGTCGAACAGGTGAGACAGGAGGAGACGCTCCTGCTCGCCGAGGCCATCGCCGGACTGCGGGAGAAATTTCCCGACGTCGTGCTCGTCCCGCACATCGTCCACAGGCATCCAGCGAGAGCGCTGATCGACGCATCGGCCGAAGCCGACCTCGTCATCATCGCAACCCGCAGCGGCCCCCCGGCCCTACTCGGGTTGGGGAGCACCGCTCACGCCGTACTCCACCATTCACACGTGCCCGTCATCACGGTCCGTCCCTGACCGCACGCCTCGGCAGCCGGGTGTCCTGGCGGTCGGCGACAACCGGCCGGCCGGCAGGGTCATTCTGTATGCCGTGCCCGCCACGCCTTGTGCAGAGCGTCGGCGCCGATGACGGCGGGAATCACCAGAGCGGCCATCGTCCAGCCCACCATCGGAGGGAGGCCACCGCCCAGGAGCCGGGCCAGCGGCGGCAAGCCCAGGAAAACCATCAGCATGAGCGCCTCGATCGCCACGGCCCACAACAGGAGCGGGTTGCTCAGCAACGGCACCCGCCCGGCCCAGCGGGTTTCGCTGCGGCAGGCGAAGGCGTTGGCGAGCTGTCCGAGGACCACCGCAGCGAAGGCGGCGCCCGAGGCCGCGGTCAGCTGCGCCGCGGCCGGCGCGGCGCCGAGAGCCCAGCCTCCGAGCGACAGCACCGCGAAGAAGGCTGCCATCTCCACCAAGGCTTCGACGGGCCCCAGCACGCCGAAGACACGGCGGAGCAGACGGCGGTCGATGAGGTTGCGGGCGGGGGCGGGGCCGCGCATGGTACGCGGATTGGCCGGCTCGGCACCGAGGGCGAGGGCGGGCAGCAGGTCGGTGCCGATGTCCAGGGCGAGCACCTGGAGCACGCTCAGCGCCAGCGGGAGCGTGCCGCCGCTCAAGGCCCACACGAGGAAGGGCGTGAGTTCGGCGACGTTGTCGGTGAGGTGGTAAGTGAGGAAACGCCGGATATTGGCGTAGGTGGCGCGGCCCAGCTCGATCGCGGTGACGATGGTAGCGAAGTGGTCATCGAGCAGCACCAGATCGGCGGCCTCACGGGCGACGTCGGTGCCGGAGGCACCCATGGCGACACCGATGTCCGCCTCCCGCAGGGCGGGCCCGTCGTTGACGCCGTCCCCGGTCATCGCCACGATGTGGCCGCGCCCGCGCAGGGCGCGGGCGATGCGCAACTTATCCTCGGGCGTCACACGGGCGATGACCGCGCCGTCGCGATCGAGCAGCGCGCCAAGGGCGTCGTCATCCTCGGGCAGCTCACCCCCGGTGACCACGAGGGGCTCCGCTCCCAGCAGCCCGACCTTCTCCGCGATCGCCCGGGCGGTGCCGGGATGGTCTCCGGTGATCATGGCCAGTCTGATGCCGGCTCTGCGGCACGTGACGATCGCCTCGGTGACCCCGTCACGGGGCGGGTCCTCCAAGCCGACCAGGCCGAGCAAGGTCAACTCCTGTTCGGCCTCCTCGGCTGTACCGCTCGCGGGATCGTCGCGCCGGGCCACGGCCAGGACGCGCAGGCCGCTCGCGCTCATCTCCTCCAAGACCGTCGCGACCTCCGGCGCGTCGGCACAGAGCGGCAGCACCGCCTCTGGAGCCCCCTTGAGGTGCAGCCGGCCGCCGGCGACCGCCGAGGAGCAGCGGCGGGCCGGGTCGAACGGATAACGCCGGGTGACGGCCATGTCCTCGCGCACTCCGGCGCGCAACGCCAGCGCGTGCAGCGCCACCTCCGTAGGATCGCCGACGGCCTGGTGGCCGCCGTCGGTGCGGATCAGCCGGCCGGTCGAGCACAGGACGGCCGAGCGCATGATCTCGCGGGCGGTGGCGGGGTCGGCCAGGTTGAGCGGCCCCTCCGGGGTCCAGACCTGGACGACGGTCATCTCGTTGCGGGTGATCGTGCCGGTCTTGTCCGTGCAGATGAACGTGGCCGACCCGAGGGTCTCCACCGCCTCCAGATGGCGCACCAGGGCCTTGCTGCCCGCCATCAGGCGGGCGGCGCGCGCCAGCGACAGCGTGACCGTGGGAAGCAGCCCTTCCGGGACCAGCGCGACCGTGACGCCGAGCGCGAGCAGGAAGCCGTCGGCAGCCGACATGCCGAGCAGCAGCGTGAGCCCGAAGAACACCACCCCGAGACCGAGCGCGATCACCGCGATGACCTTGATGACCCTGCCGAGCTGACGAGTGAGCGGGCTGGGCGGCCGCGTCGCCGTCCGCGCGAGCCTGGCGATGGCCGCCAGCCTGGTACGGGGGCCTGTGGCTTTCACCACGGCCTCTGCCTGTCCCTCGACGACGAAGGTGCCGGCGAAGAGCGCGTCCCCCTTCCCCGGCCTGACCGGGACACTTTCGCCCGTCAGAGCGGACTGGTTGACCGCCAGGGCATGTGCCTCGGCGAGCTCAAGGTCCGCAGAGATCCGATCGCCCGTTTCCAGCAGCACCACATCCCCTGTCACCAGATCAGCGGCACTCACCACCATGTGACGGCTGTCGCGGCGAACCGTCGCGGTTGCGGGGATCAGCTCGCGCAGCCGCCTGCCCGCCTGGTCGGCACGGTATTCCTGGGCGAAGGCGAAGACGCCGTTCAAGAGCACGACCACAGCGATGGCGACGGCCAGCTGGGGCATTCCGGCCAACAGCGCCAGCCCGGCCGCCACCCACAGCATCAATGCGAAGAAATGCACCAGTTCGCGAAGCAACAGCAGCGGCACGTGCCTGCTTTCGCCCTCCGGCAGCCGGTTGGGGCCATCGGCAGCCAAACGGCGGGCCGCCTCGGCCGAGCTGAGGCCTGCCCGCGGCACCGGAAGCGGTGACTCTTCACAGGCATGGCCGGTTCCCACGTCATGCCCCCTTCCCCTGTCCAGGGGTGGTACCCACCCCGCCTCCCGATGACCTGGTCCGCTTCTCGGCGGCCGCGGCGGCGTGCGATGACGGCAGGAACCCGGCGCCATGACTGCGCCGGATCACGTCATCTGCAGGGGATCCCCAGACGGCAGATGCGGCCGCAGGCTCGGCATGAAGCCCAGCCGCTCCAGAGGTTGGGGCACATGTCCTCGCTCACCCCGGCCACGACGCCGTCATCCTCATAGTTCACCTACCGGGGCGCTGTCGTTGCCGGGGCGGAGGCCCATGGCGTGATGGCCGCTGAGCCGTGGATTGCCCCCTCGCACGTGGGTAGTTCCGTTGGCATGGCAAGCACTGGCGACTTCGGTCGTCGCATCATCCACAAGCGCGAACGCCTGGGTCTCACCCGGGAAGAAGTCGCCGAGCGCGCGAACATGTCCGCCGGCTTCGTCAACTACCTGGAAGAGAACCCCGACGTCCCGGACACCGGCACGCTGATCGGCCTGGCCTCTGCCCTGGAAACCACCGTGGAAGACCTACTTGGCGGTGTCCGCAACCGTCCACCAGACCGCGACCCCACCATAACCGGCCCCGTCCTGGAAGTGCTCGAACCCGATGAATGCCTGAGCCTGGTCGCCCCCGGCGGCATCGGCCGAATCGCCTTCGACAGCTCGTACGGCCCCACCGTACTGCCCGTCAACTACAAGCTCCACCAAGGCTCCATCATCTTCCGCACCGCCTACGGAGGGCCGATGGACCAGGACCTGCGCGCCGGCGTGAAAGGCGTGGAGATCAAGATCGGGTTCGAGGTGGACCGGATCGACCAAGTCCGTCACGAAGGCTGGAGCGTCCTCATCCAGGGCCCCGCCCATCACCTCACCTTCGACGAAGTCCCCGAGATCATGCTCACGCCCTGGGCAGGCGGCGACCGCGAGCTCTACATCCGCATCGTCCCCGACCAGATCTCCGGCCGCCGCGTCCACGGCCTCTGACTCTCGGCGAGGGGCGCAGCCCGCCTTGCGGCATCGCCGGGAACGAGCAGCAAGGTCCTGCCGAAACTGCCATGAAAGCGCGCTCTCCCCTCTCCTGATGGTTCGAAAGATGGGCCCGCAGGAGTTGTCGACGGGTACCTGGCCAGGATGGGATGAGCGGCACGCCTCGCAACGTGGCCTTCCTCGCCGCCCAACTGACTGCCTGGAGTCCTGTCCTCGACCCACCACCGCGGAATGCGGGGACGTCATGATGGTCATCGCCTCATTCCAGGGCGTCCGGCCGGACGCGCAGCCGTACAGCCGTGACCTTGTATTCGGGGCACGAGGTGACGGTGTCCGCATGGCTGGAGGTCAGAGCGTTGACGCCACTGGATGGGAAGTGGAAGGAGCAGAAGAGCTGACCTTGCGTCACTTCCTCGGTGGTACGCACGGGCAGTGTGGCCTGTCCGTGCCTGCTTTCCACGAGCACCCGGTCACCGTCGCGGACAGCGAGGACGGCCGCGTCGGCGGGATGGACGTCGAGCCGCTCCGAGGGGTCGAGTTCGGCGACGCCGCTTCGCCGCGTCATGTTGCCGGAGTTGTAATGCGCCCAGCGCCGGCCGGTGATCAGGATCAGCGGGTAGTCGTCGTCGGCGATCTCACCCGGCGGCAGGTAGGGGCGGGCTGACAGGTGGGCCAGTCCGTCCGCGGTGGCGAAGCGGTCGTGGTAGAGAGTGGCCAGGCCGGGACGACCAGGGTCAGGGCACGGCCACGGGATGGCGCCTTCCCGGTCCAGCCGCTCATGGCTCATCCCGGCGAAGACGGGCGCCACCCGCGCGCACTCGGCGAGTGCCTCGGCCGGTGTAGAGCAGCCCAGGTCGGCGCCGCAGGCCACGGCGAGCGCGTGCACGATGGCGAAGTCGGTGCGCGCTTGACCGGGCGGGGTGAGTGCGGGACGTACCCGTTGGAAGCGCCGGTCGAAGTTGACGAAGGTGCCGTCCTTCTCCAGCCACGACGCGACCGGCAGCACGACGTCGGCGTGGCGGGCGGTCTCTGAGAGGAAGAGTTCCTGGCTGATGACGAGGGGGCAGGCGTCCAGGGCCTCGATGACCCGGTTGGCGTCGGGGTCGGTGGTGACCACGTCCTCTCCGATGACCCACAGGACGCGCAGGTCTCCCTCACGGGCCGCCGCGAACATCTGCGGGATGCGCAGGCCGTCGTGGTCCGGCAGCCGGGCGCCCCACACCTGCTCCGCCCGGCCGCGTGCCACCGGATCGCGGACCTTGCCGTAGCCGGGCAGGAGGTCGGGCAGGGCGCCCATGTCAGAGGCGCCTTGGACGTTGTTCTGCCCTCGCAGCGGGTTGACGCCGAATCCGCGGCCGGTGCCGACGGCGCCGCGCAGGATCGCCAGGTTCGCCAGCGCGCGTACGCCGTCGGTGCCGTGAAGGTGTTCGGTCACGCCGAGCCCGTAGACGATCGCGGGCCGCTCAGCCCGTCCGTAGAGCCGCGCGGCAGCGACCACGTCGGATGCCGGGACGCCGGTGAGGCCGGCCACTCGGTCGGGCGTGTAGTGGTCGAGGACCGCCGCGAGTTCGGGCAGCCCGGCGGCGCGGTGGCGCAGGAACTCCTTGTCGATCATGTCTTCGGTGAGCAGGACGTGCGCGAGTCCGTGGAACAAGGCGACGTTGGTTCCCGGCCGGGGCCGCAAATGCACGTCGGCGTGGGTCGCGAGCCCGATCGCGCGTGGGTCCGCGACGACCAGTCGTGCGCCGTGCAGCACCTGCTGGAGCAGCCGGGCGCCGACGACCGGATGTGCCTCGATGGGATTCGCGCCCACCACGAGCAGGCAGTCGGCCCTCTCCACGTCGTCGAAGGTGTCGGTGCCGCCTGCCAGGCCGAACGCGGCGGTCAGTCCCGCGGCCGACGGGGAGTGGCACAGGCGCGAGCAGTTGTCGATGTTGTTGGTGCCGACGACGACCCTCATGAACTTCTGGATCAGGTAGTTCTCCTCGTTGGTCGCGCGGGCCGAGGAGATGGCCGCCACCGAGTCAGGGCCCGCTTCGGCGATGGCGGCTCGCAGTCCGTGGGCGATGTGATCAAGTGCTTCGCCCCAGCTCACGGGCTCCAGGTCGGACCCCCGGCGCAGGAGCGGCTCGGTGAGACGCTCTGGAGAGCGGAGGAACCCATGGGAGAAGCGGCCTTTGACGCAGGCGTGTCCTCGGTTGACGGGGCCGTCCTTGGCCGGCCGTACCGCGGCGATCCGGCCGTCGCGGGTCAGCACGTCCAGGGCGCAACCGACGCCGCAGTATCCGCACGTGGTGCGCGTACGAGCGAGCGCGGCCTCGTCTGTTCCGATGGGGAGTCCCGGTTCGGTGAGTGCGCCGGTGGGACAGCTGTCCACGCAGCCCCCGCATGCGACGCAGTCGGAGTCCGCCCACAGGCCTCCCGTGCCCGGTGCGACCACGGTGTCGGAGCCACGCCCCGCCAGCGTGAGCGCGAACGTGCCCTGGACCTCGGCGCACATGCGTACGCAGCGGCCACACGCGATGCACAGGTCCCGGTCGAGCCGGACGAACAGATGACTGTCGTCGCGGCCCCTTCCCGCACCACCCTCGGCGGTTTCCGGCCCGATACCGAGCTCTCGGCAGATCCGCGCCAGCTCACCATCGCCTTCAAGCGCGTAGGGCGGCAGCGCCGAGACGATCAGCTCCACGGCCTCGCGGCGCAACCGGCGCAGATCCTCCTGCTCGACGCACACCTGCGCGTCCTCCACCACCGGGGTCACGCAGGCAGCCACCACTCGTTCATCGACCCGTACCAGACAGGCCCGGCAAGAGCCGACAGGCGTCAGCCGATCGTCATGGCACAGCATGGGCACGGCGAACCCAGCGGCGCGCACGGCGGAAAGCAGCGTTGTCCCTTCCGGAAGGTCAACGGGCACGCCGTCCACGGTGACCCTCATCCGCCCCACCCCCGCAACCGGTCTCCGTAGGCGCGTGCCAGGCTCCCGACGGCGTACGGCAACCGGCGGCCGAACGCGCACAGGCTGGCCTCGCTCATCACGCGCAGCATGCGGGCGTACGCGGGGCCGGGACGTTCACCGGTCCTGACCTGCTCCAACCCGCGGCGGGAGCCGACCCGGCAGGGCGAGCAGGCGCCGCAGCTCTCAGCGGCGGCGAACGCCCACACGTGCCGCAGCACCTCCAGCGGCTCCATCCGCTGGTCGACGGCCACCAACCCGGCATGGCCCAGCGCCGCGCCGTAGCCTGCCAGCCCAGCCTCGGTGAGCGGCACGTCCAGGTCCTTCTCGGACAGGAACCCGCCCAACGGGCCTCCCACCTGGAGCACGCCGAGCCCGGCACCCTCCCGCAGGCCGCCACCGCACTCGGTGACGATCCACCGCACCGGAACGCCGAGCTCCACCTCGTAGCAGCCGGGTCGGGCGAACCGCTCCGACAGACAGACCAGCTTCGTCCCGGTCTCGCTGGGCGTACCGCGGCGGGCGTAGGCCTCGCCACCGCGGCGAACGATCCACGGCACCGCGGCCAGCGTCTCGACGTTGTTGACCACGGTCGGCGCGCCCCACAACCCGCTGCTGGTCGGGTACGGCGGACGCGCCCGCGCGCAACCCCGGTCGCCCTCGAGGCCCGCGATGAGCGCCGTCTCCTCACCCGCGACATAGGAGCCGGCACCTGCCACGACCTCCACGTCCAGGTCCACATCGCTGCCATGCACCCCGAGGCCCAGGTGGCCCTCCGCGCGCGCCCTTCCCACCGCCTCCCGCATCCGAGCGAGTGCCTGCGGATACTCCGACCGCACCAGCACCAGACCGCGACGAGCACCACACGCGAAGCAGGCCAACGCCAAACCTTCCAGCACCCGCGCCGGATCGGCCTCCATCAACAGCCGGTCGGCAAAGGAACCAGGATCCCCCTCGTCGCCGTTGGCGATCACCACGGTCTCCGGCGAACCGCCCGCCGCCGCCCACTTGGCCGCCACGGGAAAGCCCGCGCCGCCCCGGCCCCGCAGCCCTGAGGCCGCGACTTCCGAACGGACCATCTCCGACGTGAGCCGGCCGACCGTTTCCACCCACGTCTGCCACGCGGCCTCACCGGCCATGATCCCGGCCAGCACCACCGGATCACCTGTGGTGTCGGCCACGGGGATAGCCGGCGTAAGTGCGCGCACCCGCCCGGCCACCTGGTCGACGACATCCGGTCCCGCGCACGGCGTCTCACCGTCCAGCGCGGCCGGCCCTCCGTAGCAGTAGCCGAGGCAGCGGACGGACTGCAAGGACACCTCAGGGTCCGGATCGTGATCGCTGTCGGCCGTGACACCGAGGACATCCTCGATCGCAGGCAGATGCCGACCTGCCTGTGCCGCGAAACACGCCGTCGCGGTACAGACCCGCACATGGCGGCGCCCGTGTGGCAGCGCCAGATCCGCGTAGAACGTCGCGGGACCGAGACCGGCCGCCGCGGGCAGCCCGAACCGCCGAGCCTCCTCCGGCGCCCAAGACTCGGGCCCTTCCGCGTGCTCCGCAGCGCCGGCGGCCAGGGCCTCGATCAGCCGGGCACCCGGCCGTCCGCGTCGTTCAGCGAGAGCGCGGAAAGCGTCAAAGGGCCTGGTCACAGTTTTCTGCATGCCCATTTCCCGGGTATCGGACACGCGCTTAGCAGGTCGGAACGCCGCGGATCGCCCGACGTTCGGGCTCCGGATCCGTTAGCCTTTCTCCCCCGCGATGGCGGCACGCTGTGCGCTCTGTTCCAGAGTGGCCGGTCACGGCATGCCGTGGTGCTGGAGGGTTACTTCGCGTCTCTGCGATACCGGGCGCTCATCTCGTCATGGGATCTGCCACCTGGGGGGCTTTTGACAGCATCGCCGGTGGTCGCGCAGACAGGCTTGTCGGGGCGGATCAAGGCGGTGGGATCACCGCCACCGGACATCGCGCGTCGGCCAGCGCGATCTGAGTGACCGGTCCCAGCAGCAGGCAAGGGGGTGAATCGTTTCCCCGTGCGCCGAGCACGAGTAGGGTCGCGTCCTTCGACGAGTCGATCAGCGCGCGCTGTGGTCGCTCCGCTACGAATTCCATTCCAACAGAAACGTCAGGGTGTCTGGAGACCAGATGGGACGTCGCTTCGCGGAAACGAACCTCCGCCCCCCTGCGGATCGCCTGAGCGTCGACGAACGGCTGCCAATCCGGTCCAGCCAGTGGCCCCCAATCTCGCCAGCAACAGATGGTCGTCACGGTTCCGCCTCGGAGCGCGGCCTCGTCCAAAGCGAAAGAGAAGGCCGACAGGCTGGCGGGCGAGCCATCGACACCGACCACGATCCGCGCCCCACCGCCTGCCGGCGTCGCGTCAGGCCGTACGACGATGACCGGCCCGGGACTGTGTGCGGGCACCTGCACGGCAGCCGATCCCACCCGCAAGCCTTCGAACCCACCCTGCCCTCGCAAGCCGAGCACTGTCATCTCGGCCTCGCGAGCGGCCTGCAGAAGTACGGTTGGGGCGGTCCCTCTCATCAATCGCGGCCGGACGCCCACGTCGGAGGCCAGGCTCCGGACACGGCATACGCCCTCGTCCACCACATGGGTGGCGACCCTCTCGACCTCTGCCAGGACGTCCTGCTCCACCGGCCGGAACGGATACGGCCAGTGCCACGCGTGGCACACCAGCAAAGACGATCTACGGAGCCGTGCCTCCTCGACCGCCCAGCACAACGCCAGCGTGCTCGCGGGTGATCCGTCGTAGCCGACCAATATAGGCCGCCCCATCAGCGCCTCCCCCCGGGGTTGAAGGGCTCCCCCGCATGGGCGTCCCCGTCTTCATGAGATGAGACCACGAGGGCTGAAAATCTTGGCCGTCCTCCCCTTGATCGTGTCAAGTCTCGACGGAATCTTTCCCAGCCGCTCTCGTCAGCTTCATGGGAAGTCGTTCGTCCCTCATGCTCCGGTAGAGCAACGGCGGTCGATATCGTCCGGATGGCGCTCATCTGCCCAACGGACTGGACCCGCCCTCTAGCAGACGATCATGACCGGTGCCGAACATCATCCAGCGAGCGACCACGGGAGGGCCTCAACACGGCCAGAGTCACTCAGAAACCGAGAAAACCCCAGCTCAAGACCCTGAACTGGGGCTTCGGTGCGCCGCCAGGGACTCGAACCCCGGACCCGCTGATTAAGAGTCAGCTGCTCTGACCAACTGAGCTAGCGGCGCTGGCAGGAAGGAATATACCGGTGATCCGCATCCTGGTCGAATCGGATTCCCGTGGACATGAGCCGCTAGAATAAAGTTCGGCCCCAAGAACAGGAGCATCGATGTTCGACTCGCCCACCGATGTGACGGAGCGGCTCGCCGCCGTGGACTACCTCTCCGACGACGCCATCTCCACCTCGGTGTTCCTGGCCGCCGCGCTGGGCAAGCCGCTGCTGGTCGAGGGGCCGGCCGGGGTCGGGAAGACCCAGCTGGCCAAGGCGGTGGCCCAGTCGACCGGGGCCGACCTGATCAGGCTCCAGTGCTACGAAGGGCTCGACGAGGCCAGGGCCCTGTACGAGTGGAACTACAAGAAGCAGCTGCTGCGGATCCAGGCCACCAGCGCCGACGACGACATCTTCAGCGAGGAGTTCCTGCTGGAGCGGCCCCTGCTCAAGGCGATCAGGTCCGAGCGGCCGACCGTGCTGCTCATCGACGAGACCGACAAGGCCGACGTCGAGGTCGAGGGGCTGCTGCTTGAGCTGCTGTCCGACTTCCAGGTGACGATCCCCGAGCTGGGCACGATCGCCGCCACGCGCAGGCCGTACGTGGTGCTGACCTCCAACGCCACCCGCGAGCTGTCCGAGGCGCTCAAGCGGCGCTGCCTCTACCTGCACATCGAATACCCCACGCCCGAGCGCGAGCGGGACATCGTGCTGGCCCAGGTGCCGGGCTTCCGGGCCGAGCTGGCCGAGCAACTGGCCAGGACGGTGGCCACGTTGCGCGCCCTGGAGCTGAAGAAGGCCCCGTCCGTGGCCGAGACCGTCGACTGGGCCAACACGTTGCTGGCGCTCGGCCGCGACGAGCTGGACGAGGCCACCGTCGCGGGGACGCTCGGCGTCGTGCTCAAGCACGCCTCCGACCACACGCGGGCGGTCAAGGAGCTGGGGCTGCCCGATGCCTGAGCCGCGATCCCTGGTGGATCGGCACGTCGGCTTCGTGCACGCGCTGCGCGAGGCCGGGGTGCCGGTGTCGGTGGCGGAGGGGCTCGACGCGGCGAACGCGCTGCGGGTGGTCGAGCTGGCCGACCGGGAGTCGCTGCGGGCGGCGTACGCGGCGACGCTGGTCAAGAAGCCGGCCTACCGGCCCGGGTTCGACGTGCTGTTCGACCTGTGGTTCCCGGCCTCGACGAGCGGGATCAGGCCCCACGTCCCGCGTACGGACCTGGAGCGGGCCGACGTCAAGGAGCTGCGCGAGCACCTGGCGGCGCTGCTGGCCGGCGCCACCGACCAGGAGCTGCGCGCGTTCGCCCAGGCCATGGTGGAGCGGTTCGGCCGGCAGGAGTCGGGGCCCGGACGGCAGAACTGGTTCTCCTACAGCGTCATGCGGGCCCTCTCGCCCGAGACGCTGATGGCCGGCATCCTGCGCGGCGTGCTGCAGGGGCACGAGCGCGGCGGGCTGGCGGAGAAGACCCTGCGCCGGCGGGTCGACGACAACCGGCGGCGCTTCGAGGAGGCCGTGGCCACCGACGTGCGCCGCCGCATCGCCGAGGACTCGGGGATCGAGCGCATCGCCCGCTCCGCCGTGCGCCCGCCACTCGACCAGGTCGACTTCCTCCGCGTCACCAAGGCCGACCTGGCCCGGCTGCGCAGGGAGGTGCATCCGCTGGCCCGGCGGCTGGCCGCCCGCCTGACCATCAAGCACAGGAAGGGCAAAAAGGGCAGGCTCGACTTCCGCCGGACCGTGCGGGCCTCGCTGCAGAGCGGCGGCGTGCCGCTGACGACCCACTTCAAGCCGCCCCGGCCGCACAAGCCCGAGCTGGTCGTGCTCTGCGACACCAGCGACTCGGTCTCGTCGTTCGCGCACTTCACGCTGCTGCTCACGTACGCGCTGAGAGAGCAGTTCACGAAGGTGCGGGCGTTCGGCTTCGTGGACACCGTGGACGAGATCACCCGGTTCTTCCTGCCGGGCTCCGACGTGGTGGAGGCCATGACCAGACTGGCGGACGAGGCCGACATGGTCCGCTTCGGCCGGACGAACTACGGGCACGCGCTTGAGCGCTTCGCCGAACGCTACGGCGACGCGATCGGCCCGAAGACGTCGCTGCTCATCCTGGGCGACGCCCGCTCCAACTACCAGCCGCCCGCCCTCGACGTGCTCAAGTCGCTGGTGTCGAAGTGCCGCCACGCCTACTGGCTCAACCCCGAGCCGAGGCAGCAGTGGGACACCGGCGACTCGGTCGCGAGCGACTACGGCACGGTCGTGCCCATGCACGAGTGCCGCAACGTCGCCCAGCTGACCGCGTTCATCGAAACACTGGCCTGAGCCCCGGCCGGACGCGCCCTGAGCTGAACGCGCCGCGAGCCCCGGCCGGACGCGCCGTGAGCTGAACGCGCCCCGCGCGCCGGCCGGACGCGCCGTGAGCCCCCGCGCTAGACGCGCTGGAGCTCGCGGGCCGCGGTGCGGGCCAGCAGCTCGATCTGGGCCTCGTTGAGCGCGCCCGGCCCGGCCGACTTGATCAGCCTGCTCACCGTCCGCGGTTTGACGAAGGTGAGCCCCTCGCCCATGACCACGCCCTCCTTGGGCAGCATCCCGCAGTGCACCACGAGCACGGGCGTGATGCTCACCGGGACGCCGGTCTCCCGCGTCAGCAGCTCGGAGAACGCCTCGGCCTGCTCCACCAGCGGCTTGGCGACCTTGGTGCCGTATTTCTCGCCGATGAACAGCCGTCCGGCGTAGCAGGCGATCTCGATGTCGGGGGCCCACGACTCGTTGTCGAGGATCCAGACGCCGCCTGGGCCGATCACCAGGTGGTCGATCGAGGCCTGGCCGCGGATCGCCCTGCCGTCGAGGACGTGGTAGCCGTGGCGGATGAGCGACCTGCGCAGGATGCGGCCGGTGATCGCCTCGCCGCGCCGCGCGCCACGCCACACGGCCGTCTTGTGGAAGGCGTGCCAGTGCAGCAGCCAGTCGCCTCCGGCGACGGCTCCCGCCAGCAGCAGTCCGGTGAACGCGGAGCCGCCGGCGAGGCCGAACCGCAGGCCCAGCGCCACACCGACGACGAATCCCACAGCGGCCTTGACGTAACGGTACTTACGCCGCGTCGGCGCGTCCTCGCGCCAGAACTTCTCGTACCACCACTGCGGGGAAGATCCTGTGTACTTCTCGTTGGGCTGCACGTAGATAGAGCCACCGGGCACGGCAAACTCCCCGAAATGAGTAGGTCTTGCAGGATCTGCCACGCCGAAGATCCCTCGCCGGTCAAGAGATACCCGTTCTCCAACCAAGGCGAGCCTAAGGTGACGGAATTAGTACCCGCAAGACCACCGACCCTGCCGCAACCGACCAGTCGGTACGCTAAGGCGGTGACCAAGGGGGATCGTGTGAAAGAGGAACCGGTCAGACAGCGCCTGCTGGCCGAGGCGACCCGGCTGTTCGCCGAGCGTGGCTTCGAGAGCACCTCCGTCCAGGAGATCGTGGTGGCGGCCGGGGTCACCAAAGGCGCCATGTACCACTATTTCGATTCGAAAGATGATCTGCTGCACGAGATCTACGCCCGCGTCCTGCGCATGCAGATGGACCGGCTGACGCAGATCGCCGACGGGCCGGGCACGCTGCGCGGGCGGCTGCCCCGGGCGGCGGCCGACGTCGTGGAGACGACGGCCGCCAACCTCGACGACTCGAAGATCTTCTTCAGGTCCATCCACCTGCTCGCGCCCGAGACGCAGAAGACCGTGCGCGCCGAGCGCCGCCGCTACCACGAGCGCTTCCGCGCGCTCGTGGCCGAGGGGCAGCGCACCGGCATCTTCAGCGACCGGGTCCCGGCGGAGCTGGTCGTCGACTACTTCTTCGGCTCGGTGCACCACCTGGGCACGTGGTTCCACGCGGCGGGGCCGCTGACCGGCGCCCAGGTCGGCCGGCACTTCGCCGACCTGCTGCTGTCCTCGCTCGAAGCCGGGCCCGAAGCCGGGCCCGACGACCGCCGCTCACGCGGGGCCGGGGACGTCGACCATTGAGGCCAGCGCCTCCCGGTGGTCGCCCGGCGTGCCCAGCGCGATCTCGGTGGCCTTGGCGCGCTTGAGGTAGAGGTGCACGGGATGCTCCCACGTCATCCCGATCCCTCCGTGCAGCTGCAGCGCCTCCTCCGCGGCGTGCACGGCCACGCCCGCGTTCCACGACTGGGCCACGGCCACGGAGATCGACGAGCTGTCCGCGACCGAGCTCCTGGCGGCGGCCCTGGCCCTGACCACGTCCAGCCACAGATCCGCCAGCCGGTGCTTGATCGCCTGGAAGGAGCCGATCGGCCGGGCGAACTGGTGCCGCTCCTTGACGTAGGCCAGCGTCGTGTCCAGGCACCACTCGGCCACGCCGAGCTGCTCGGAGGCCAGCAGCCCCGCCCCGAACCGCAGCACCCCGGCCAGGTCGCAGGCGCCCACGCGCCGGGCCCGCGCCCGCCGCAGCGTGACGGTGGCGACCGGCCTGGTCAGGTCGAGCGAGCTCACGACCTCGACCGTGACGCCCTGGGCCATGCCGTCCTCGACCGCGTACAGGTCGCCGCCCACCGGCACGAGCAGCACGTCGGCCACCTCCGCCCCGGCCACGCCGGTGACGGTCCCCGACAGCCTCCCGTCGCCGTCCACGCTCACGGACGCGCCCCGCTCCGGCGCGTACGGCGACGCCGCGAACGACACGGCCAGCGCGGCCGTCAACCGCCCCTCGGCCAGCTCGCCGAGCAGCGCGTCCCTGGTCGGCAGCAGCGCCCGCGTGGCCAGCACCGAGCTGGTGAGGAACGGCACCGGCGCCACCCCCCGGCCCAGCTCCTCCAGCACCACGGCCACTTCGCTGGCCGAGGCGCCGGCCCCGCCCAGTTCCTCGGGGACGAGCAGCCCGGCCACCCCGATCTCACCGGCCAGCGTCTTCCACAGGTCCAGGTCGTACGGCTCGGACTCGATCCGCTTGAGCACCGCCGCGGGCGGGCAGCGGTCGGCGAGCAGCCCGCGCACGGCCGCGCGCAGTTCCTCCTCGACGTCGGAGTAGAGCAGCGTCATCGCGGCAGGTCCTTCCAGGGCACGTCCTTGTCGACACGAGGCTCCGAGGGCAGGCCGAGCACCCGTTCGGAGATGATGTTGCGCAGGATCTCCGAGGTGCCGCCCTCGATCGAGTTGCCCTTGGCCCGCAGGTAGCGGTAGCCGGGGCCGCGGCCGAAGAAGTCGACGTCCTCGGAACGGCGGAACGCCCAGTCGTCGTAACCGAGGTCACGCCGGAACTCCACGTCGAACCCGGACAGCGCCTGGTTCAGCCGGGCGAACGACAGCTTCATGCCCGACCCCTCGGGGCCCGGCTGGCCCGCGGACAGCTGCTCGCGCAGCCGCGTCCCCGACAGCCGGGTGACCTCGGCCTCCACCCACAGCGCGAGCAGCCGCTGGTGCAGGTCGTGGGTGCGCAGCTCCGGCTGCTCGCGCCAGGCGTCGAGCACGGCGGCCATGGCGCCGCCGCCGCGCCGCGTGGGCGCGCCGCCGATGGCCACGCGCTCGTTCATCAGCGTCGTCTGCGCGACCCGCCAGCCGTCGCCCACCTCGCCGAGCCGCAGGTCGTCGGGGAGCCGCACGCCGGTCAGGAACACCTCGTTGAACTCGGCCTCGCCGGTGATCTGCCGCAGCGGCCGCACCTCGACGCCGGGGGCGTGCATGTCACACACGAAGTACGTCATCCCGCGATGTTTGGGCACCTCCGGGTCGGTACGGGTGACGAGGATGGCCCATCGGGCGTGATGGGCCCCCGACGTCCACACCTTCTGCCCGTCCACCACCCACTCGTCGCCGTCCCTGACCGCCCTGGTCGCCAGCGTGGCCAGGTCGGAACCCGCGCCCGGCTCGCTGAAGAGCTGGCACCAGACCTCCTCCCCCGTCCACAGCGGGCGCAGGAACCGGCGTTTCTGCTCCTCGGTGCCGAACGCCAGGATCGTCGGCGCGGCCATGCCCAGCCCGATCCCCTGGATCCCGGTGTTGATCTGCGGCGTGTCGGCCAGCTCCCGCTCCACGACCTGCTGCAGCTCCCTGGGAGCCCCCAGCCCGCCCAGCCCTTCGGGGAACCACACCCAGGCGAGACCGGCGTCGAACCTGGCCCGCAGGAACTCCAGCCGGTCGCCGCCGGGGTCGTGGTCGCCGAGGAACGCGGCCACCCGCTCCTTGATCTCCGCCTCGTTCACATCCACCTCTTGAGCTCGCGATAGGCCAGCGACCGCTTGTGCACCTCGTCGGGTCCGTCCGCCAGGCGCAGGGAGCGGGCCCCCGCCCACAGGGCGGCCAGCGGGAAGTCCTGGGAGACGCCGCCCGCGCCGTGCACCTGGACGGCCTTGTCGAGGATCCACTCCACGGTGATGGGCGTGGAGATCTTGATGGCCTGGATCTCGGTGTGGGCGCCCTGGTTGCCCACCGTGTCCATCAGCCAGGCCGTCTTGAGCACGAGCAGGCGGGACTGCTCGATCTTGATCCGGGACTCGGCGATCCAGTCCTGGACCACGCCCTGCTGCGCCACCGGCTTGCCGAAGGTGGTCCTGGCCAGGGCCCGCTTGCACATCATCTCGACCGCGCGCTCGGCCATGCCGATCAGGCGCATGCAGTGGTGGATGCGGCCGGGGCCGAGGCGGGCCTGGGCGATGGCGAAGCCGCCGCCCTCCTCGCCGATGAGATTTTCCGCCGGTACGCGTACGTCCTCGAACACGATCTCGGCGTGGCCCCCATGGTCGGCGTCGGTGTAGCCGAACACGTGCATGCCGCGCTCGATGTGCAGGCCGGGGGTGTCGCGGGGGACGAGGATCATGCTCTGCTGGCGGTGCTTGGGCGCGTCGGGGTTCGTCTTGCCCATGACGATGAAGATCTTGCAGCCGGGGTTCATCGCGCCGGAGATGAACCACTTGCGGCCGTTGATGACGTATTCGTCGCCGTCGCGGGTGATCGAGGTGGCGATGTTGGTGGCGTCGGAGGAGGCGACGTCGGGCTCGGTCATCGCGAACGCCGAGCGGATCTCCCCGTCGAGCAGCGGTCGCAGCCACTCCTTGCGCTGCCACTCGTTGCCGAACATGGACAGCACTTCCATGTTGCCGGTGTCGGGCGCGGCGCAGTTCGTGGCCGTGGGCGCGATGCTGGGACTCCTGCCCATGATCTCGGCCAGCGGGGCGTACTGGAGGTTCGTCAGCCCCGAGCCGTGCTCGCCCGGCAGGAAGAGGTTCCACAGGCCGCGCTTCCTGGCCTCGTCCTTCAGGTCTTCAAGCAGCGGCGGCGGGCTCCAGCCCGAGGTGGCCGCCTGCTCCTCGAAGGCGGGCTCGGCCGGATAGACGCATTCGTCCATGAAGCGGAGCAGTCGCTCGCGCAGGTCCTCGGTGACGTGGTCATAGGCGAAGTCCATGCCCGTGAGCCTACCGACCGGCCGGTATGAGTGTCGACAGGTGGTTCCCCGCAAAAAGGGACATGTGGCCATGAACCCGGCTGACCTGGCCTCATAGGGTGGCCCGCATGACCGCGAAGCTGCCCGCGCCTGTGGTGCTGGAGAACGACGTCGTCCGGATCGAGCCGCTCGCCCTGGACCACGTACCCGACCTGTTCGCCGCCGGTGGCGGGGACGACGACGTCTGGCGCTGGATGCCCATCGACACCCCGCGAACGGAGGCGGCGCTGGGCGCGACCGCGACGACGCTGATCGAGGACGACCGGCACGTGCCCCACGCCGTCATCGCCAAGGAGAGCGGGCGGGCCGTCGGCTGGACCACGTACTGCGACGTGCCCGGCTTCGAGGAGAGCATCGAGATCGGCTGGACCTGGTACGGCCGCGCCGCCTGGCGCACGGCCGTGAACACGAGCTGCAAGCTGCTGCTGATCGATCACGCCTTCGCGCTCGGCTACAACCGTGTCCTGCTCAAGACCGACAATCTCAACCTCAGGTCCCAGAACGCCATCAAGCGCATCGGCGGCCTGCACGAGGGCACGCTGCGCCGCCACCGCAAGAGGTCCGACGGCACCTGGCGCGACACCGTGTGCTTCGGCATCCTCGACGACGAGTGGCCGCCGCACCGCGACCGCCTGACCGCCCGCCTCGCTCTTTCCTAGGAGCGACTTCCCTAGGAGCGAGACCTCCCTAGGAGCGACCTCCTTGGGGCGGCCTCTTCTGAGCTGGGCCCCTAGGAGCGGTTCTCAGGAGCGGCGCTGAGCCCTGGGCGTGCGCGGCGTGCTGGAATGCGTGCATGATCCTGGACCATCTCGTCTACGCCACCCCCGACCTCGACGCGACCGTGGCCGAGCTGGAACGGCTGCTCGGCGTGCGCCCGGCCGAGGGCGGCCGGCACCTGGGCTTCGGCACCCGCAACCGGCTGCTAGGGCTGGGCGGCCGGAGCTATCTGGAGATCGTCGGGCCGGACCCCGAGCAGGAGGACCCGGCCGGGCCGCGCCCGTTCGGGATCGACGAGCTGCGGGCGGCCGGGCTGGCGGGGTGGGCGCTGGCGGTGGAGGACGTCGACGCGGCGGTCGCCCGCGCCCGCGAGCGCGGCTACGACCCCGGCGACCCGCAGGACATGTCCCGCCGCACGCCGTCCGGGGAGCTGCTGCGCTGGCGGCTCACCCCGCCGCAGCGGGCCGGGCACGGCGGGCTGGTGCCGTTCCTGATCGACTGGGGCACGACCCGGCATCCCGCCGAGGGGCCGCCGGGGGGGGGGGGGGGGGCCGGGGGGGGCGGCCCCCCCCGCCCCGCGGCC